>JBBSUU010000338.1:0-4111 GCA_038234115.1 Mycobacteriales bacterium | reverse complement strand
CACGGGCGGAGCCCAGGATTCTTCGTACTCAAAGTTGAGAGTGAGCCGCTCAGTCCTCAGTTGAGCCCACCCATCTTCCAGGGGCTTCCGGGGCCTTGCGGGCTCCGACGCGGTGATGTCCTTGCCAAGCAGAAGAGAATAAAAGGCCGCCGAGTCACGGGGTGCTGGCGTGGAGATCGTCACCGACGTCAGCTCCAGACTCGGGCGTACTTCTTCCATACCGCCAGTCTGGCAGAGCAGGCAGCGCAATACCGCAGCGGCACCTGGACGGTTGGTATGAGTACGGATGGCGACTTCTCGGGTTGCTCGCAAAGGCGATCGCACGCGAAACAGCCCCAATCCGAGCGGGTTGGGCTCAGGTCGGGGCTACTCCGCTAGTTGCGCTGCGGCGTGTGCCACAACGCTGCTCGCCTTCCGGGACTCACGCAGATGATCAAAGCACGCGCCACCGACAAGCCCCATTGTCTTGCCCGGTGGGTGAGCGGCAAGACCGGCAGACCCCGCTCACTTAACATAATGCACATTATCGGCATTAGGTCGGTGCATCTCGGAAGCGGCCCGGATGGCACTGGCCGCCATTCCGACGACAACGCGTCGCTCCTGCACGAGGTTCGATACATCTTCTTGACTGCCACTGCCAGCAGGCGCCGCTCCCATTGCACAAACACTGCGCCGGCCATTGATCGGCGCTCTGCCACGATCATTGATCAGCGAAACCTGACCTCGCCATCGAATTACCGGGACCTCAAACATCACCATATGACCGTGGCTCATCCCAGCCAGGTTGTCCAAAGTGGCCCAAATCGGCAAAGCCAATTCCGTCTGGCCGGCTCGGCCTCCTGATCAGCTCTGGAGAATGACTTCTATTGCCCTGCAACATTTTCGGCGCCCTAGCTGCCAGTCCCACCATATTCGTCACAGTGACGTTTATCCACTTTACGACCGGCAAAAGAACTTCGCTATTCAACGGATCTTCGGGCCGGTTCGGCTGTTGGTGGACGTCCAAGGATTTGTCCGAACCTGAATCACCCCAAACCCGGATCGCGAGGACTCTGGTTCAATCGATTCGTGACAGATTGGTCAAGTCTTCAGCACGCGTACGGATCAGCCGGCGACATACCCGATTTGCTTGCTGCCGCGGACTCGAGCAGCGACGCCGCCGAATCCGGCAGTGATATGGCCGGCACGCAACGCGAGGATCAACGTCGCGTTTGGGATGCATTGTGGTCACGGCTCTGTCATCAGGGCACCGTGTATCCGGCCAGCTTTGCGGCTCTGCCCGCGTTGGCCGCAATGGCCAACCGGCAGCGGCCCGCCGGATATCTGCAGCCCTTGCACCTGGCGTCGTCGATCATCTCATCCACCGACGGGCCACCCGACCTCGGTGCGATGAGAAACAAGTACACCGCCGACCTCGGAGCCCTCCGAGACCTCGCCGAACGCAACCTCGCGCTGGCAGGGAGCTCCATCGAGTTCGTCTACGCCCTCCAGTCGCTGATGGCCTTCGAGAACGTTCCGATCTGGCAGGAACATCTGGATTGCCTCGCCGACGGCGAGCTGGTCACGCTCTGCCCGCGCTGCCGCGAGGAAATCTGCCTGCCCATCGAGGGCGGCCGGGTTGCGAATGGTCAGATGGCGGACCCTCGAAAGCTGCAGGATGCTGACGCCCGACTCTATGGTCTGGCCCAGGCGTATGGGCGAACGGAGATAGCTACCGGCATCCTCACCCTCCTGGGACAGACCGAGTGCCCACATTGCGGCGCCGAATTCGACTTACCGCAGTCCCTGGTCAACGCCTAGACAACCGCCGGCACGGAGTTCAACTCTGACTTCTTCGCGCCCGACGACGATCGGTAGCTCCCCAGCAACACGCCGCCCACCACACAGATGCCGGCGATGGCTTCGACCAGATCGATGGTTTCGCCGAAGGCAATCCACGAGGCAAGCACGCCGACAACCGGCACCAGCATGGAGAACGGTGCAACCGTACTGGACGGATACTTTGCCATCAACGAGGTCCAGATGCCATAGCCCACAACGGTTGCCACTAAAACGATGTACATCAATGCCAGTACCGATGGAAGCGCATCCAAGGTAAATGCGGACCGCAGTGAATCCACGATCCGCGATGGCCCCTCAACGAACAGCGCCAGCACAAGCATCGGAATCGGCGGCACGACCGACATCCAGAGCGTCAGATGCAGTGGATTGGGAGCCATCGCCTTTCGCGAGGCCACATTTCCCAGTGCCCACCCCAGAGCCCCGCACACGGTCAACAGAATTGGCAGCAATGCGGCCACCTGGGCGCGATGTATGGCGATAGCAGCGAGGCCGAGCACGGCAACAATGATGCCGATCCCCTGCCGTCCCGAAATGCGCTCCCGGAGAAACACGCCGGCGATCAGCACCGTGAAGGGAGCCGAGGCCTGTAGGACGAGGGAGGCCAACCCGCTCGGCATCCCGGCAGCCATCCCGAGGTAGAGGAAAGCGAATTGCATGATCCCAATCCCGGCGCCGACGCCGAGCAGCCAGCGCAGTGGCACCTTTGGCCTCGGAATCAGCAGGATCGTCGGAACCGCCAGTAATCCGAAGCGGAGTGCAACCATGAACAGGGGTGGAAAGTGCTCCAAAGCAATGCTTGTCGCCGGAAAATTGATACCCCAACAGATCGCAACGAGGATGGCCAGGAGTCGGTCGCGGCGGGTCATTGTTTCATCTTCGCTGGTCGAACAATTAAGCACAATTGCATTCTTGTGAATCGACTTTGTAGTCTGGCTACATGGATATTGCCCACCTCGCCCTGCTCCGGGAGCTGGCAGATCGAGGAAGCATCACCGACGTCGCACTCGCCACCGGAAAAACACCGAGTGCCGTCTCCCAACAACTCAAAGCTCTCCAGCGTCAGGCTGGGGTGCCCCTCGTGGTGCGGGTCGGGCGCGGTGTCCAACTCACGGATGCCGGAGCGGCATTGGCCAAAAGTTCGATCGATATCGCCCTGGCCATCGCTCGGGCCGAGGCAACCTGGCAGTCCTTCCGCGGTGGGGCGAGCGGTGTTGTTCGGCTGGCGCTGTTCCACTCGGCCGCGGAACTGCTGCTTCCAGGACTTTTGACCAGCTTGAAAGAGCATCCGGAGATTGATCTGCGGATCGAGGACGCCGATGTGGCTCAGGATGATTTTGCGCCGCTGACAGCCGATTTCGATATCGTCGTGGCCCACCGCTCCGATGACCTGGAAGTCCCCCACCGCGCCTGCATGACGGTGATCTCGCTGCTGCGGGAACCGTTGGACATCGCAGTCCCCCTCGGCCACCGGTTTGCCGACCATCCAAAGCTCACCGCCAAAGATGTCATCGACGAGGATTGGATCGGCGTCCCGGTCGACTACCCGCTGGACCGGGCGCTCACTGCAATTTCGGTTCAGGCCCGCCGACCGGCGAACGTAGTCTTCCGCACCCCGCATCTGGGTCTGATCGAACGTTTGGTCTCAACCGGTCACGGCATCTCGCTTCTCCCCCGCCACTCCAGCCTGTACCGGTCCGCGGGACGGTTCGCACTGATTCCCCTGGCCGGCGTCCGTGCCGGCCGCCAGATCGAGGCGCTGATGCGACCCGACCGTGCCGAGCGCGGCGCCATTCGGGTGGTGCTGCGTGCGCTCACCGAAGAATCGGCGGTCTTGGATCACCCATGTCGGAGTTCGTAGGGTAAGCCATACCGCTGCGCCGCACCCCGGGGTTCATGATGAGAAGGTGAGAGATCTCCGTAGAAACCCCGGTGGCGCAACCCGCTGGCAGTTGTTCACCATCTCCTTTGCGTTGGTGCTCCTGCGACTCCTGGGATTTGTCCTTCTTGCCTACCTGTTGATCAGCCTGGTGTTGGTCATCGTCTGGATCGGCATTCCGATGATGGTGGTCGGTTTGCTGTTGCTTCGGGGGTTTGCGAACCTGCACCGAACGTTGGCCGGCAAGATCCTCGGCATGGTGATAGCGCGACCCGGTCGGGTTCGATCCTCCGGGGTGTTCCCCAGGTTTGTCGCCGCGCTCGCCGACCCCATGGCCTGGCGCGAACTGGGCTGGCTCGTGCAGGCGCAAACCATCAGTATCTGGTTCGAGTT
>JBBSUU010000337.1:0-4120 GCA_038234115.1 Mycobacteriales bacterium | reverse complement strand
CACCACCGGCGGTCGAGCGAATACGTCGAGCCGGAAATCCACCTCGAGGTGATGGACGGTCGCGACAATTTCCTGGCGCCGGTTCAGGGCGCGGTGAACGGCGTCGCCGCTCAGCGGGTAATCGGCCACCGGGTGCCGCCAGTGGCACGCCAACAAAACCCCATCGGGGGTAAGGCTCTCCAGCGCCCTGTCGATCAAGACTTCCAGATCTGCGGCGCTGCAGTAATAACCCATTTCCGACAGCACTATCAGGTCGAATTTCTCGACGGGCCACGCCTGCGGGACGGCCCGTTGTTCGAGCCGGACGTGGGTCATCCCGGCCAATCTTTTCCGCGCCGCCCGCAACGGCGCGGCCGAAATGTCGGTGGCCAGCAGCGAGTCGCAACGGCCGGCCAGCTCCTGCGTCAGGACGCCGATCGAACATCCGGGCTCGAAGCCTCGCTCAAACCGTTCCCGGGGCAGCGCGCCCATCGTGAGGGCACGCTTTCTGCTTTCATACCAACGACTTTGAAAACCCCAGGGGTCCTCCTGCGACCCGTAGAAGTCGTCAAAAAAAGTCCGTGACAAGCTTTCGGGAATTACCGATTCGGCGCGAATGAAGAGCTCGAAGTCGCGTTCGAAATGCGCGGCGAAACCCGGCGGCACGATTGCCTCATCCCCCACTGCTGACGATAACGGCGCCAACTGGCTGTGGTGGGCCTGCATTGCCTTCTCCTTGGCCGCCAGCGCGTCCTTCGACAGCGGCAGGCGCACGAGACCGGTCGGCAACTCAGCAGCCGGGTCGCCCCAATGCCAGAACCAGATTGGATACTGCAGCACGGTTGTCGTCGACTCAGCGGTCGCATCGAGAACCGCCTGAGCGGCGGCGGAATGGTCCGGGTGTCCATCTTCGATCCATGGTGTGGCGATCACCGTTTGGTCGCCGAAGGGCAATGCCCGCAGATACTCGGCAAACTCATCCACGTGCTCGGCCAGGGCGCCGTCGGGCAACCCCAGCAATTTCACCGTGGCGGTGGGGGCGAGAAAACCAATCGCTTCGAAGACTTCCGCGCGACGGATCCGAGCCAACTCCGGCGGTCGATAGGTCGGCGACTCCGGATGGCTGGCCTCACCGAGAGTTGCTATCACAACGGTGACGTCGAGGCCAGCGGCCGCGGCGGCAGCGAGCAGTCCGCCGGCGCCCAATGATTCATCATCCGGATGGGCCGAAACGACGACCAAATGCCGGTAATCGTCGATCTGGAAGATGGGCAGCGAAATCGTTGAAAGTGTCTTGTCCCAACGATTCTCAGAGACAGTAGGATCTCGATGATCAAAGACCGGAGTAGATTTCACCATGGTCGAACAACACCAGATGATGAATCCACCGAGGACGTATCCGGCGCGGGCCTGCCCGGCGATGCCCCTGCGAGCAGGTCGCGACCCAGGGCGGCGTCATCGCGTTCGGCATGATGCTGACGGAGATAGACCTCCAAATCTGCCACCCGGCGCCCGTGTTCCTCGTCCAGCGCCAGCGGGGCAGGCCCGAGCGAATGTCCGACCCGGGTCAGCACCATTTCCGCTGCCGCGGCGACCTGACCTCGGATACGTGCCGCCCAGATGACGCCTGCCGCGCCATCGGCCCGGCCGCCATCCACCGCTGCCGCCCCGGCTGCGAGGACGGCGCGGGAGGCCGTGAGCGCGACATCAACCGCACCCAAGTGCATCAGGGCAACCTGATCCGGTTCTCTGCCCGCAGCCATCCGCTGCGCCGCATTGGCAAACAGCGTCCGCGCCAGCCCGACGGCGCCGCCGAACCAACAGGCCGCAACACCCATGCCACCCCAGGCAAAGCCGGCTCGTTGCAGATACCAGCCGTCGGCGCCGACCGGCACCGCCACCGCGTCGGTCAGGGTGATGGCGCCGGAATCAACTTCGCTCAGGCCGCGGGAGAACCAGGTATTGGCCTGCTGTTCGACGCTGCCGGTTCGGAGTTCGATGGCAAAGAGTCGGCGGCCATCTTCGGTACGTGCGGTGATCAACGCGTGGGTGAGACGACCGGCCAGCGAGCACCACGGCTTGATTCCGTTCAACACCCAGCCAGCGTCAGGTCCGGGTGTTGCCAGCACCCGCACACCCGGTCCCTCGGCCGCAAACACTCCCCAGGTTGACGAGCTATCGGCCCGCAGAGCGCGCAGGGCCTCATTGCCCATCCCGGCTTCGGCCAGGATCGCCAACGCATCCAAGTGCGCTTCGGCGACCCTGGCTGCTGTCAAATCCGCGGCACCCAGGCTCGCCAGGAGCTCCCAGCGAGTCACCGTGTCACCCTGGCCGGGCAGCGCAATCCCGCCGGTTTCCGCGTCTGCAAGTTCTCGGGTCAAAGCCAGCGCGGATTCGGCGCTGCCGCCGACCTTTGCTGCTCTCATGGCCAACTCGTGGAGCTTGGCCTCGGCGGATCGGCCCGCGCCGATCTGTACGTTATTGATGAATGGCTCCTCACAGCCGGTCGCACCGCCGCAGCGCTTTCCCAGCACTGGGCGACGGCCTGCGATCTCAAACCGCGTCGTGGAGATAGATGCCCGACAGGGTTGCGAGGTAAACCGTCGAAAAGTGTCGTCCTGCCTGACCCGCATCAGTACCCGCCGTCCGTCCGGCGCGGTTTCCCATCCGCTGCCCATCTGAAATCAGCACACTCCCCAACGACCGCTCCTATTCTCGGCCTGCCGCTCATCCGAGACGGTAGGTGCATTGTTCAGGGCTGCGGGGACTGTTGTGCAGGAGTTGCCGATCGCCTCTGGGCTGGTCCCGATAGCCTCGCTCGGCCTGGGCTGGCTGCTGTTGGGTCTGTTGCTCCTGGGAGGTTCTCGCCGCTGGTGGTTGCGACGGGTGCCGGCCGCGATCGTCATGGCCGTGGTGATCACCGGTGTCGGGGTATTTTTGACGAACCATTTCTGGCATCCCTTTGCCGACCCGGTCCCCGGCACGGCCGTGTTGTGGATCGGCTTGACCCTGGCCGCCCTCGGTCTCGCGGTATTGCACAAAACCTGGCGAAGTCGGGCGATCTCGATCGCGTTGACCATGATGATCGGTGTGTGTGGGGTGCTCCAGGTGAATGCGGACTTCGGTGCCTATCCCACTCTCGCGTCCGCACTGCAGACCGTCGAGCCGAACCAGGTCGATTCTTCCCTGGTGCTGACCACCACCGATCTGGCTCCGGTAGGAGCCGGCGCCGCCCTCACCGAAACCTGGAAGCCGCCGGCCGGGCTACCGACCGCCGGGAGGGTCACCTCCAGTCCTATACCGGGCACGGTTTCCGGGTTCGCCACGGATGAAAACGCCTGGATCTACCTACCGCCGGCGTATCAGACACACCCCCGCGCCCAACTTCCCGTGTTGATAATGCTCGCCGGCCAACCAGGGGGACCGAAGAATTGGTTTGACGGTGGTGAACTGGCCAAGACCATGGACGCCTACGCTGCGGCGCACCACGGGCTGGCACCGGTAGTGGTCGTGCCGCAGTGGCTGGGCAGGTCCGCCGCCAACCCGATGTGTGTTGATTCGGGATCAACGAAGGACTACACCTACCTGACAAAGGATCTACCGAACTGGATCCACAAACACCTGCAGGTCGATCAAAACCCACAGGCCTGGGCCGTCGGCGGCCTTTCGGCAGGCGCCACCTGTGCAGTGCAATTGGCCACCAACGACCCCGAGCAGTTCCCCACCTTCCTCGACTTTTCCGGCCAGGATCATCCCACCCTGGGCGACCACACCGACACCGTGGACAAGCTGTTCGGCGGTGATGAGAGCCGTTACGCCGCAGTCGACCCACTCACCCTGATGACCAAACGCAGCTATCCGAATTCGGCCGGCGTCTTCGGTGTCGGCCGCGACGATACGTATTACGGGCCACAGACCCGGGCCGTGTACACCGCCGCTGCAGCCGCCGGGATGAACGTGCAACTGATCGAAGTTCCGGGTGGCCACGAGTTTTCGGTCTGGGCCGCGCTTCTTGCTGCCTCCATGGACTGGCTCGGCACCCGGTTGGGCATCACCCCATGACCCGTCCACCGTCGGTCCTCCCCTCAGGAACCACCACCCGGGGGCGGTTCGGAGCGGCAATCAGAATCGGGCGAATGAT
>JBBSUU010000336.1:0-4133 GCA_038234115.1 Mycobacteriales bacterium | reverse complement strand
CGGGTGCTCCCATCCAGATACGTATAGGCGATTCCGGCCTTGTCCAATCGCTTCGCCACCTTGTGCAGGTAGGAGGTGAATTGACTGAACACGAGCGCACGATGGCGCTCGGCCAGCACCTCCTCGAGTTGCTCCAGCAACGCATCAAGCTTGCTGGACGGGATGTGGGCGTAATCGGAATCCAGCAATGACGCATCCAATGCCAACAGCCGCAGCAACGTCAGTGACCGGAAGACGACGAAGCGGTTCTTGTCCAGATCTTGCAGGAGGCCCAGCAGCTTCTGCCGTTCGCGCTGGAGAAAAAGGTCATACAGGTCACGGTGTTCAACCGCCAGCTCAACGGTCAGGGTCTGTTCCTGCTTGGCCGGCAAGTCGGCAGCCACCACATCTTTGGTGCGGCGTAACAGGAACGGACGGATGCGGCGACGCAGGGTGGCCAACCGCTCCGAGCGCACCTGGGCGATCACCGCTGGGCTGGATCCGGCGCCGCGGCCTCGAGAGATACCAACCGGTCTGTTCTCTATCGGCCGCGCATATTGCTCCGCAAACTTGCGCGCGGAGGCGAAAAGCCCTGGTGCCACAATGGCGAAGAGAGAATGCAACTCGGCCAACGAATTTTCCATCGGAGTTCCCGTGACCGCAAGCTTGAACCGGACCGGAAGTTCGAGTGCGCATTCGTGAACTCTCGATGCGGCATTCTTCACAAACTGAGCTTCGTCCAGGATCAGACCGTTCCAGTCCACGCCGCGGTAGGCCTCAAAGTTCAACCGCAGCAAGGCATAACTGGTTACCACGATATCTGCGCCGGCCGCTACCTCGGTGACCGAGAGTTCACTATTGGCTTCGGTGGCATCGATCTGCCGCACCACCAGATCGGGGGTGAATCGATTTGCCTCCGAGACCCAATTCGAGGCAACGGATGTCGGAGTTACCACCAGGAAGGGTTTGACTCTGTGGGGTCCGCCCAACACGGCGCCGTCCAACTCCGCCACATGCTGTACCAGTGCGAGGCACTGCACCGTTTTTCCCAATCCCATGTCGTCGCCGAGGATCGCCCCGAGTTGGTGCCGCCACAGGAACGCGAGCCAGTCCAAACCCTCCTGCTGGTAGGGCCGAAGCTCGGCCCGCAGCCCGCTGGGTGGCGCAACGGGATGCGGTACATCTGCGTTGATATCGGCCAACAGCTCTCGCCATTGAAGGGCCGGTACGGACTCGTCAGCCAGGTCCTCAAATTCGGACCAAAGGCTCGTCTGGTACTTATTTATCAGCGGTCCGGTCTCCCATTCCGCCAGATCCTTTGCCTCGCTGATGAGTTCGGCCAGCTGCGCGAAAGCCGGGTGCGATAACGAGAGGTACGTCCCGTCGACCAGGAGCAGTTTGCTTCTGCCCTTCGCCAAGGCCCGGAACAATGGGGTGAACGGAATGGTCCGGCCTTCGACAGTTACGACGATACCCAGGTTGAACCAATCATCCCTCGCCGTCGCAATTGTGGTGACCGTCATCAGCGGCGTACCGGTGAGCTCCCGGTAATCGGGCGCCACGCCTACGATCTGCACTCGAACACCGTGCAACTGGCCCAACCGGGGCAGCATCTTGGACGCGAACTCGGCAGCCTCGATGTCGCGCAGGATGGCCGGCCCCGGTGTGCTGCCGATCCCCTCATCCGGATTCGGATACCACTGCGGCGGCAAAAGCCCTTTCGGCAGCACCGACGCCAATTGTGGCAGCGTTGTCGGCTGCCGGCGCTGCTCCCAGTGCCAGCTCAGTTCGAGGTTGTGACCGGTGGTGAAGGTCGCCGTCAGCACCAGCGCCGGCGACGCCGGTGGTGGCAGCACAACAGATCCGTCGACACTTTCAACCGACAATTGCTCTTGCAACTTCGGAAGGTAGATGGTCAGGAAATCATCGATACCATCCTCGGGCACCCGCAGCCCGCCGGGTACTGGGCGAGGGGCATCGAGAATAGCGAGTTCCTCGGCGTTAAAGGGACTCTGACTTGCCGCCAGGGTCAGGGTCGCCGGGTTCGCCGGATCGAAGATGTAGACCCCGTGGCTGCCGATTGCTCGCGCATTCATCACCGGCGCCGGCTCACCATCGACCACCAGATGCGGATTGATGCTGATCCCTGAGCCCGTTCGAACCACGTCCAAGCCCAGGATTGCACCCGAGCTGACCCGTACCTGCGCCCCCGCATTCGAGCCGACCAGACAGATCCCCAGTGCGGGAGTTTGTTGGAGCAACTGCCAAAAAACTGGATTTGAGAAGTCGTCCAGCAGAACCCAGTCCGGATCATTGCCTGGATTGATCGGTCCGGCAGCGCGGTGGATAGCGACGAATTGGCAGAACCAGCGATGCTGGGCCGGATCCAGATTCGACCGATTGGCCATGTGCGGTATGTTCGACCAGGTCAGATTGCCGCGGGCCCAACCTCGTGAAGTGCGTGCCACCGGGCGGACCCCGAGCCGGTAGGTCCTCTTCTCCTGTTTCTGGTCAATGACTTTCACTGCCCGCGTGGGTGGCCCGTTCCAGCGTTGCGCGGTTCGCGGGACTATTTCCCGCAATTCGAACTGAAGGGCCAGCGGTGTGTAGGCGGGAACCGGATCCGGCTCTCCCGTCGTCAAATAGCTTTCCAGCGCGGCGCGCCACCCGGTCCCGGTCGCACCGGACGCCTCGATCGGCACCGGCACCTCAGTCGTTCGGGATGTTTGCTTCGATCTCGGCAAGCCAGACCCTCGCATTACCATCCGAGGGGGCCCGCCAGTCACCGCGTGGACTCAATGAGCCCCCGGCAGACACCTTGGGTCCATTGGGCATTGCCGACCGCTTGAACTGGCTGAAGCCGAAGAATCGACTGACAAAAACGATGAGCCATTGGCGAATCACCGGTAACTGGTAGGAATTCCGGCGCTCGGCGGGGAAACCCGTTGGCCAATCGCCACTCTCGACATCCTCCCAGGCATTCAATGCCAAGAAGGCGATCTTGGAGGGTTTGAAGCCGAACCGCAGAGTGTAGAAAAGGGTGAAATCCTGCAGTTCGTATGGGCCAATGGCGGCCTCGGTGCTCTGCGGGGTTTCACCTTCCTTCACCGGTATCAGCTCCGGCGATATTTCCGACGCCAGAACATCTGTCAAGGTGCTGCCAACGGTTTCGGAGAAATCATCGGTACCGGCCACCCAGCGGATCAGATGCTGGATAAGAGTTTTCGGTACTCCGGTATTGACGTTGTAGTGCGACATGTGGTCACCGACACCGTAGGTACTCCAGCCCAGTGCTTCCTCGGACAGGTCCCCGGTACCCACGACGATGCCGCCGTGGTGATTGGCCAGCCGGAACAGGTAGTCCGTTCGCAAACCCGCTTGCACATTCTCGAAGGTGACATCGTAAACCTCGGCACCATCGGCGTAGGGGTGTTTGAGATCGGCGAGCAATTGCCTTGCAGCAGGACGAATATCGATTTCGTTTGCACTGACCTCGAGTGCATTCATCAAGGCGTAGGCATTGGCCTTGCTGCCCTTGCTGGTCGCAAATCCGGGCATCGTGAACGCCAGAATATTAGTTCTGGGAAGTGTGAGCAGGTCCATCGCCCGAGCCGCCACGATCAACGCGTGGGTGGAGTCCAGACCACCGGAGATTCCGATGACCAACTTCTGCGTGCCGGTGGCCTTGAGCCGCTGGATCAGGCCATGAACTTGAATGTTGAACGCTTCGAAGCAATCCAGCGCCAATCGCTCCTGGTCGGCCGGCACAAAAGGGAACCGTTCAAGCGGACGACGTAGACCCAGGTTGGTCAGCGGCGGCGAGAGCGTAAAACTGATCCGGCGATAGCTCTCGGCGGTACCGACCACACGTCGATTGTCCTCGAAGGTTCCCGTCCTGGCCCGTTCCTGACGCAACAGATCAAGATCGACGTCAGCGATCGAAATCTGCGCCCCCGCCGGGAACCGATCACCGTCAGCGAGCAACAACCCGTTCTCGTAAATCGTCGTTTGGCCGTCCCAGCTCAGATCGGTGGTCGACTCCCCCTGGCCGGCAGCGGCATAGACGTAGGCCGCCAGGCATCGCATTGACTGGGTCCGACAGAGCAGGTGCCTGGTCTGGGACCGGCCAATGGTGATCGGGCTGCCGGAGAGGT
>JBBSUU010000335.1:0-4139 GCA_038234115.1 Mycobacteriales bacterium | reverse complement strand
GCGGCCGCCGTTGGGCTGGAGATTGGCCTCTGCGTCGATGAGGTCGCCCGCATCCTCGGCGAATCCGAGGCGGCATCGAAATGGCGGATGGCCATCTCCGAGCGACCCGATGGCGTCACCATCATCAACGATGCCTACAACGCCAACCCGGATTCGATGAAGGCAGCGCTGAAATCGTTGGCCACCATCGGGCAGGGCAAGCGAACCTGGGCGGTGTTGGGCGAGATGGCCGAACTGGGCGCGGCAGCCCAGGCGGCCCACGATGAGATCGGCCGGCTGGTCGTGCGGCTCGGGGTCGACCATTTGATCGCGGTTGGACCGGCCGTCCGAGGACTCCACCTGGGCGCCCATCTGGAGGGTTCGTGGTCCGGTGAATCCCAGCATGTCCCGGATTGGGAAACCGCGGTGGCAATCCTCAACGAGGAGTTGGCTCCCGGTGACGTGGTGTTGGTGAAGGCATCCAGGTCGGCCGGTCTGGAGCGGGTCGCCCTGGCACTGCAGGCCGATACGGCAGTCGGGGATGAGAACGGAACCACTACGTGAAGAGCATTCTGATTGCCGCGATTGTCGGTTTGGCGGTGGCCATCATGCTGACCCCCTACCTGATAAAGGTGTTTTCCAAGCAGGGGTTCGGCCAGGAAATTCGAGAAGATGGGCCGCAGACCCACCTCAAGAAGCGCGGCACCCCCACCATGGGCGGCGCGGCCATCCTGATCGCGATGTGGGTCGGTTACCTGGTATCTATCGGGATCAGCCTGTTGGACGGTAACGGCGGCCCGACCGCCTCCGGCTGGTTGCTGCTGTACTTGACCACCGGCATGGGGCTGGTCGGATTCCTTGATGATTTCGTCAAGATCCGGCAGCAGCGCAACCTGGGTCTCAACAAGAGGATGAAGTTCCTGGGTCAGGCCTTCATCGCGGTGTCCTTCGGCGTGCTCATCTTCCTATTTCCCAATGCCCAGAACGAAACACCCGGATCCAAATTCCTGTCCTACACCCGTGATCTGCCGTGGCTTTCCTTCGGCATCATCGGGGCGGTCCTCTTCGTCGTCCTCCTGATCGCGGCCTGGTCCAATGCCGTCAACTTCACTGACGGACTGGACGGACTGGCCGCCGGTTCTTCGGTCATGGTGCTGGGCACCTATGTCGCCATTGGCTTCTTCCAGTTCCGTAACTCCTGTTTCGGAAATATCACCGAGATACAGCAGCTGGGCTGTTACTCCACCCGGGATCCGCTGGATATCGCGGTGGTAACGGCCGCCGCACTCGGCGGTTGCATCGGCTTCCTCTGGTGGAACGCGCACCCGGCCCGCATCATGATGGGGGACACCGGGTCGTTGGCCCTCGGGGGGCTGATCGCCGGACTAAGCGTGATGACCCGCACCGAGATGCTGTTGATCGTGATCGCCGGTCTGTTCGTGGTCGAGATGATCTCGGTGGTGATCCAGATAGCCGTCTTCAAGGTCCGGCATGTTCGGGTGTTCAAGATGGCGCCGTTCCACCACCATTTCGAGTTGTCGGGGTGGGCCGAGACGACCGTGATGGTGCGTTTCTGGTTGCTCGCGGCGATGTCGGCAGCCCTGGGTCTGGGACTGTTCTACGCCGACTGGCTCTCGCTCACCGGTGGCTGAGAAGCAAATCGCTGACCAGGCAATTTGTCGCCGTCGCCGAGTGAATGCCGACACCATCTCGCGACACGCGCCCGATGTCCCCCAGAAGTCACCGACGGCCACCGACCATGGATCGATGACTGTGGGTGTGGAGTGTGCGAGCTGGGCTCTGCAGTCCGCGGGTCGACTTTGGGCCGGCGTGCAGCGGGGGGAGGCGCAGCTGTGAGCGCACCGACCACCGCCAAAGGGGCCGCTGCGAAGGGCGCCGGCGCCAACGGGGCCGCCGCGCAAGCCACGGCCGCCAAGAAGAAGTCGGCAGCGGTGAAGGCCGGCACCTCCGCCGGCCGGACCAGAGCCCAGACACCGACCGCGGCCCGACGCTGGGCGAGTGCGACCAAGGGCAAACTGACCGACTGGTTGGACCGCCCGATGACGTCGCTGCACCTATTGCTTGCGGTGTTCTTCCTGTTGCTCGCCTATGGCCTGCTGATGGTGCTCTCGTCCTCATCGGTGAAGTCGTTCAAAGCCGGTGGCTCGTCATTCAGCGTCTTCAAGGACCAGGTGATTTATGCCGGAATCGGTCTCGTTGGTTTCTATGCCTGCATGCGGATCAAGCTCAGCTGGCTGCGGGGGGTCTCCACCGCCGGCTTGGTGATTGCCCTGGCGTTGCTGGTGGTGGTGTTGGGATCGACCGAGCTGAACGGTGCCCGCAGCTGGATCCAGTTTCCCGGCTTCACCCTGCAACCCTCCGAAGTGGCGAAATTTGCCATGGTCGTCTGGGGGGCGCACGTCCTTGCTTCCCGGCGGTCCAACCTTGGCTCGATGAAGGAACTGCTGATTCCGGTATTGCCGATCGCGGCCCTGATGGGCGGGCTGATCATGCTCGAACCCGACATGGGCACCACGGCGGCGCTGATGATCATCGTCTTTGCGTTGTTCTTCTTCGCCGGCGCCTCCTGGTGGTTGTTCGGGCTACTGGCCACCACCGGTGTTGGACTGCTCGTGGTCTACGCCTTCTCCACGGAATACGCCCTGAAGCGATTGGTGTCCTTTGCCAATCCGGAAGCCAACCCCAAGGGTTCCGGTCTGCAGCTTTTGCAGGGTTTGTACGGAATGGCCGATGGCGGGCTTTTCGGTGTCGGCCTGGGCCAATCCCGGGCCAAATGGCAGTACCTCCCGCACGCCGAATCGGATTTCATCTTCGCCATCGTCGGCGAAGAACTGGGCTTGATCGGCGCCGCCCTGCTGGTCGGTCTCTACTTCACGCTGGCCATCGTCGGGTTGCGGATCGCTCGCCGCAATATGGATCCCTTCGTCAAGCTCGTGGCAGCCACTTCGACCGCGTGGTTGGTCGGTCAGGCCGCGATCAATATCTTCTACGTGATTGGATTGCTACCGGTAACCGGCATTCCGCTGCCCATGATTTCAGCCGGCGGTACCTCGCTGATCGTCACGATGGCCATCTTCGGGTTGCTGGCCAACTTCGCTCGGCGGGAGCCGAAAGCGATGGCGGTACTGCAGGAGAAGGGTCCGGGCCGACTGTCCCGAATGCTCGGCTTCGGCGTTCCCAACAGCGCCGGTCAGGAAGCCAAGGACCTGGCCGCAAAGACCGAGAAACGCAAGAACAAGGAATGGGCCAGGACGTCTGCTCGCAAGGCCGCGCAGGAGAAAAAGTCGATCAAGGCCGCATCCCGCAATCGTGCGCAATCGCAGCGAGCTGCCGAAAAGCAGCGCGCGCGAGCGGACAAGGCAGCCGCCAGAGGCCGGGCGCAGGCGGCGAAGCGAAGGCGGGAGCAGCCGATACGTACGACCAGGCCGGCCCCCCAATCCCGAATGCAGTCACCGGCAGCACCTCGTCCGCGCCGACCAACCGGCCGTAACCAGGGCGAGCAGCCCACCGCGCGTCCGCGTCCGCAGGGGCAGTCACGATCCGATGTTCGCCCCGGCGAACGATCCGGCCGCCCCGCCGGCGCCAGTCGCCGTTTGCCGCAGCGTCCCCACGACCGGCCGACCGCCCGCCAACCAACAAACGGCTCGGCCCAGCCGCGACCCAACTCCCGAAACGCCAGACTTCCCAGAGATGAACAGGACTACTGATGCGGCCGATTTCGGTCCTGATCGCCGGCGGCGGCACCGCCGGTCACATCGAGCCGGCGCTGGCCACCGCCGATGCGCTGAAACGGCTCTACCCGGATATTCGGATCACCGCGTTGGGCACCGCCCGTGGATTGGAAACCACGCTCATCCCGGAACGGGGTTATCAGCTCGAACTGATCCCGGCCGTTCCGTTGCCCCGCAAGCCGTCGAAGGACCTGCTGGCATTGCCTTTTCGACTCCGCAAGGCGATCCGGGTGACCCGGGCGATCATCAAGAAGTATGACGTCGACGTGGTCGTCGGTTTCGGCGGATATGTCTGTCTCCCGGCCTACCTGGCGGCTCGCAAGCGGGTGCCGACGGTGGTTCACGAGGCCAACGCCCGGGCCGGGCTGGCCAATAAGGTTGGCGCCAGATTTGCCGCGGCGATCGCCG
>JBBSUU010000334.1:0-4152 GCA_038234115.1 Mycobacteriales bacterium | reverse complement strand
TAGCCGCCGTACGTGTCGACGATGATCTTGCGGCCGGTCAGGCCGGCATCACCCATCGGACCGCCGATGACAAAGCGCCCGGTCGGGTTGACGAACAGTTTGTAACCGTCGGTGATGATATTCAGTTCGCCCAGTTCGGGTTCGACAACCTGTTCCCGAATGTCGGTGGTGAGGAGGTTTTCCAGGTCGATGTCCTCGGCGTGCTGGCTGGAGAGCACGACGGTGTCCAGCCGGATGGCCCTGTCACCGACATATTCGATCGTGACCTGGGTCTTGCCGTCGGGGCGAAGGTACGGCACGGCGCCGGATTTGCGGACCGCGGTGAGTCGACGCGACAACCGGTGCGCCAAAGCGATGGGCAGCGGCATCAGTTCCGGGGTGTCGCTGCAGGCATAGCCGAACATCAGGCCCTGATCACCGGCGCCCTGCTTGGCGATCTTGTCGTCGCTGTAGGCCGATCCGCCGGTACGTGCCTCGTAGCCGTCGTCAACGCCCTGCGCAATATCCGGGGACTGCGCTCCGATGGCCACATTGACACCGCAGCTGGCACCATCGAAGCCCTTCGAGGAGGAGTCGTAGCCGATATTCAGGACGGTTTCCCGAACGATGGTCGGAATGTCGGCGTAGGCCTCGGTGGTCACTTCACCGGCAACGTGAACCTGTCCGGTGGTGACCATGGTCTCCACCGCCACCCGGCTGGTCGGATCCTGGGCCAGCAACGCATCCAGGATCGAGTCACTGATCGCATCACAGATTTTATCCGGATGACCCTCGGTCACGGACTCAGAGGTGAACAGACGGGAGGTCACAGATTTACTCCATAGGCTCGGGTGAAGCCGGGCACCAAAGATGTGCAGACTTCTGTGAGAGTGACAATTCAAATTCTCAGTAGCATTGACGACTGAACTGCGATTATTCTACTTTGCCCGACTCTGGGAAACGAAATGGAAACGAAGCTTCCATTGCTCTTTCCGATCAGGTTCGGGCCCTGCGACATCGTTGGACCTGATCCCAGATCTCGACTGCCACCAGCGTTTTGGGACCGTAGCCGATTTCGGCGGTCGTCCCGTCGCGGGAAAGAACGACCGCTGCGTTCTGATCCTGCTCGAACGCGCGGCCGCCATCGACCCGATTCACCACCAAAAGGTCACATCCCTTGGCACGCAGCTTTTCTCGGCCATAGGCGAGCACATCTTTGGCGGCGTCACCGGTCTCGGCCGCGAACCCGACGATCACTTGGTTCCCGTTTGATCTGGTAGCAACCAACTCGGCCAGCACATCTGGATTTCGTACCAACTGCAACGGCGCGGGCTGCTCGTCGCCAACTTTCTTGATCTTTGCGACGGACTTGACTGCCGGCCGAAAATCAGCAACTGCAGCAGTCATCACTATGACATCTGCCGACCTGGCCTCGGCCATCATGACCTCGCGCAGTGATAGCGCATCAGTCACCTTGATAACCCGGACTCCCGGCGGCGGATTCAGGGCAGTGTTGGCGACGACCAAGGTCACATCCGCCCCTCTGGCAACCGCCACCAGCGCCAACGCAAAACCCTGTTTCCCGGAAGATCGGTTACCCAGGAATCGGACCGGATCCAGATCTTCCCTGGTACCGCCGGCGGAGACCAAAACTCGGACACCGCTCAGGTCATAGGGCAGGGCGACCGGATTGTGCAGCAGCACCTCGGCGAGAGCCACAATATGTTCCGGTTCGGGGAGCCGGCCGGGGCCGACATCGGGTCCGGTCAACCGGCCTACCGCCGGATCCAGCACGGTAATTCCCCGAGACCGGAGGGTGGCAACATTCGCCCTCGTCGCCTGATGGGTCCACATTTCGGTGTGCATCGCCGGCGCCATCAACACGGGGGCCCTGGTCACCAGCAAAGTGGCGGTCAACAGGTCGTCGGCTCGTCCGGTTGCGGCCCGAGCCATCAAATCGGCAGTGGCCGGCGCAATCACCACCAGCGCCGCCTGTTGGCCGGTACGAACATGGGACACCGAGGGCACATCCACGAACACATCGGATTTCACCGGGTTACCCGACAGCGCCTCAAAGGTTGCTGATCCAACGAAGTTCAGTGCCGAAAGGGTCGGCACCACGGTCACCGACGGGGTACCGGTGGATGGCAGATCGATCGCTACCAACCGGCGGAGGATCTCAGCTGATTTGTAGGCAGCGATGCCGCCACCTACGCCCAGCACTACACGCAAGCGGTTCGAGGCCTCATCGCCGTTGTAGGTGTTCTCACGGCCGGACGGGGTCATTCCCCTTCGGTGTGCTCGAGCAGGCTGGCATTGATCTCGCGCAGCGCGATCGACAGCGGCTTCTCCTTGGGCAACGGCTCCACCAGCGGGCCGACGTAATCCATCAGGCCCTCGTTGAGCTGGGCGTAGTAGTCGTTGATCTGACGGGCCCGCTTGGCTGCATAGATGGAAAGCGCATACTTGGAACTGGTCTTGGTCAGCAACTCATCGATCGGCGGGTAGGTGATACCGGCTGCGGCGATCTGGGCAGCACTGGGGGCCTTGCTGGTTTCTGACGAACTCGTCACGGAAGAACGCTCCTGATTTCATGTCCCGGTTGCGACGTCCTGCCGCGGTGCCACCGGATCTAGCTCGATGCCGGGCCCTCGGCGTCCATCACAGCAGCCGAAGGTTTGGTGAAGAGCTACTTTGACATCAACTCTACCAAGGACCTGGTGGCAGAATCGACGTCCGTATTTACCACGGTGTGGTCGAACTCCACCTCGGCTGCGAGTTCGGCCCTGGCAGCGTCAAGACGGGCTGCGCGCGTTGCTGCGTCCTCGGTGCCACGACCGGTAAGTCGGCGGGCCAATTCTTCGAAGGACGGCGGTGCGAGAAACAACAGAATCGCTTCTGCGCCGATTCCGTCAGCGCGTCTGACCTGGCGCGCCCCTTGCACTTCGATCTCCAACAGGACGTCCTGGCCGGCCGCCAGCCGTCGTTCCACCTCGGCTCTCGGGGTGCCGTAGTAGTTTCCGGCGAACAGGGCGTACTCGAGCATCTGAGAGTCACTGGTCATCGCATCGAACTGGGAACGATCAACGAAGTAATAGTGTTCGCCATCACGTTCCCCGGCACGGGGTTTGCGAGTGGTGGCCGATATCGAATAGTGCAGCGTCGGCATTTGGGCTCGGAGCCGGGTGAGGACGGTGCTCTTACCCACACCGGACGGGCCGGATAGCACAAACAGTCGCCCTCGTGGCTGCGGTTCGGGCATCGACTTCGATGCGGGCATATGCGACACGATTGACGAACTGCTCATTTCTTCATCGAGGAGTGGGTTGAATCCGGTCCCCGGGGGATTCCGCAGGTCTGGAAATACCCGGTAAAGCAAGAGGTCCCGGCAGGAAGATCTCCGGCCGGGACACACTCACGCAAAAATTAGGCGCCGAACTCGGTCAGCAGTGCCTGTCGCTGCCGTTCGCCGAGACCACGAACGCGACGGCTCGGGGCAATCTCGAACTGCTCCATCAACTGGGCAGCCCGCACCTTGCCGACACCCGGCATGGCTTCAAGCAAAGCGGAAACCTTCAACGTCGCCAGCGCTTCATTCGTCTTTGCGTCGACCAGAACCTGGTTCATGGTCGTCGAACCCTTCTTCAGGCTCTCCTTGAGCTCAGCCCGGGCTTTGCGCGCCGCGGCGGCCTTTTCCAGGGCAGCTGCGCGCTGCTCGTCGGTCAACTGGGGCAATGCCACTTCGGCCTCACTTCGGTGTTGGTAATTCTGACTGGGTAGTGCCTTTGCTGGTAGTGCAAGTGCTGGGAACGCCCTACTGCCGGCCCGCTACTGCTGACCTACTAATGCTGAGTTCACTCCTGCTGCCAACTCACTGGCATTGGTGCCAGCCGCTGCGGAGCTGCGAAGCACCATTGCGTTGGCCCCTGACGAACGTACAGACCCGTCAAACTCCCGGCAAACCGCGGACGCAGGCGTTGCCGCCGATCAGCCCGACCGAAGCCTTCCGATCAGACCACTGCCGAAGGGGAGCAGTCACAATCCGAGTCGCCACCCCGGTGAGACCACTCTATGTGGTGTTCCCGCAGTTCATTACCCGTGCCGAAGAATCGGCGCGTCACGACTACGTGATCAATGGCTCATCGGCGAACCCTCGGCCACTACTTCTTCGCC
>JBBSUU010000333.1:0-4152 GCA_038234115.1 Mycobacteriales bacterium | reverse complement strand
CTCAGTCCCCCCCCGCCCAGGGTTGGATATTTTTTGCTGCGGGGGTGCTACAGAGTTCATCCGGGCCCACCCCGGTTTTCATGTTCCGGAGTTTTGTCCTCATCGGTAACTCTCGATAAGCAGAAAGGGGCGCGGGTCAGGTGGATTTCAGCTTTCTGAGCGACGATCGATACAACCTGCTGGGCGCTGCATGGATGACGGTTCAGTTGACCTTCTGGTCAGCGATCGGATCGCTGATCCTGGGCACAATTTTGGCCGCCATGCGGGTGGCTCCGGTCCCGTTGATGCGTGGCTTTGCCACGTTCTACGTGAACGTGATGCGTAATATCCCGCTCACCGTCGTCATCATCATCATGTGGCAGGTGCTGTTCTCGCAGCTCGGATTGGTGCTGGCCACCCGTGAACCCGGAGTTAATCCGCAGGTCTACCTCAATACCAACAACTTCCGGTTGGCGGTGCTCGGTTTCATCCTCTACACCGCAACCTTCGTCTGCGAGTCCATCCGGGCCGGTATCAACACGGTCCCGGTCGGTCAGGCCGAAGCCGCGCGAGCCATCGGACTCAAATTCACCCAGGTGCTGGGCATCGTCATCCTGCCGCAGGCCTTCCGCGCCGTGATCGCGCCCCTGGGCAGCGTACTGATCGCGCTGACCAAGAACACGACCGTTGCGGCGGCCATCGGTGTGGCCGAGATGGCGCTGTTGATGAACACTCTGATCGAGAACGAATCCGACAGTCTGTCGGCAGTCTTCGTGGCTGTCGCTGTGGTGTTCTTGGTTCTGACACTGCCCATCGGACTCATTTTTGGCTGGATCTCCAAGAAAGCCGCGGTGAAGCGATGAGTAGCACAACAGCGGTCCTCTACGATCACCCCGGTCCCAAGGCCAAGGTGCGCAACAACATCATCACCGTTATCTTTCTGCTGATCCTGGCCTACATCCTTTGGTATGTGTACGACACCCTCAACAGCAAGGGTCAGCTCACCGCCGCGAAATGGGATCCGTTCCTCACTGCGGACATGTGGACCCAGGCCCTGTTGCCGGGTATTTGGACCACCATCAAGGCAGCCTTCTTCTCGGTGATCATCGCGTTGCCGATCGGTGCCGTCTTCGGTATCGCGCGACTCTCGGATCAGCGCTGGATCCGGGTACCGGCCGGTGTCGTCGTCGAATTCTTCCGGGCCATCCCGGTGCTGGTGTTGATGATCTTCGCCAACGCCGTGTTCGTGTCGATCTTCGGATTCGCCAGTGCGCTGACCGCGACCGTCACCGCTTTGGTCCTCTACAACATGTCGGTCCTGGCCGAGGTCTTCCGATCCGGCATCCTGTCCCTCCCCCAGGGCCAGAGCGAAGCTTCGTTGGCAATCGGTTTGAGCAAGAGTCAGATGATGACCATCGTCTTGCTGCCACAAGCGATCACCGCGATGCTGCCGGCAATCGTGAGTCAGCTGGTCGTGATCCTCAAGGACACCGCCCTGGCCGGTATTTTTATCGGGCTGGAAGAGCTGCGCCGGGCCGGTGGCGCCGCGGCCAGTTCGTACAAAAACTTTGTGCCGATGTACATCGTCGTCGCTTTGATCTACATCGCATTGAACCTGGCGCTGACCAGCATCGCCGGGGTCCTGGATAAGCGCGGTCGTCGCCGCCGTGGGGGTCGCCAGACTCCCTTGCTGGTCGAAACGGGGGCTGCGGTACCAGGCATGAGCATGGACCCAACGTTCGCCAATCCTGCCCGGTCAGCGGATAAGAAACATCCATAGCTCGACTGCCCGCTCAAGCTGAACAAAATTGCCCGGTACCGCAACTGCGGTACCGGGCAATTTGTGCGAATTCGTCTGACCGGAGAAAACCGACAACGCTTCAGCGGGCGATCTCGGTGGCCCTGGACTCCCTGATCACCGTGACGCGAACCTGACCCGGATAGGTCAGTTCCTCCTCGATCTGCTTGGCCACTTCGCGGGCGATCATGTGCGCCTCGATATCGTCGACCACATCAGGCTTGACCATCACGCGGAGTTCACGTCCGGCCTGCATGGCGAAGACCTTCTCCACCCCGTTCTTGGCACCGGCAATTGCCTCGATCCGTTCCATCCGCTGCACGTAAGACTCTAAAGACTCGCGACGGGCGCCGGGCCGGCCACCTGAACACGAGTCGGAGGCCTGCGTGAGCACAGCTTCGATGGTCGCCGGTGTCACCTCGTCGTGGTGGGCTTCGATGCAGTGCGCGACTTCCTCGTTCTCGCCGTACTTGCGCGCCAGTTCGGCACCCACGATGGCGTGCGATCCCCGCGACTCGTGGGTCAGCGCCTTGCCGATGTCATGGAGAAAGGCACCCCGCACCAGATTAGTTGGGTCCACACCCATCTCGTAGGCGATACCCCGTGCGATGTGCGCGGTCTCGACCATGTGTCCCAGGACATTCTGACCATAGGACGTCCGGTACTTGAGATGACCCAACATCGTCATCAACTCGGGATGAACTTCGCCGATTCCAACGTCGACGAGTGCGTCTTCGGCTGCTCGACGGCAGAGCGCCTCGACCTCGTCCTGGGCTCGTTCGTAGGCCTCTTCAATGCGGTGCGGGTGAATCCGGCCGTCCTCGATCAACATCAACAATGTCACCCGTCCGACTTCCCGGCGCACCGGGTCGAAACAGGACAGCAGCACCGCTTCGGGGGTGTCATCGATGATGACATTCACCCCGGTGACGTTCTCGAAGGTACGGATATTGCGGCCCTCGCGACCGATGATGCGTCCCTTGACCTCCTCGGCCGGAAGGTGGACCACAGACACCACCGATTGCGAGGTCTGGTCACTGGCCACCTTTTGCACCGCGTCGGCCACAATTGCGCGTGCCCGCTGTTTCGCGGTGGCCTCGGCCTCTGCTTCCACCCGGCGGGTCATGATGGCGGCTTCGCGTCGTACCTGACCCTCCATCTTGGTGAGAAGCTGGGTCTTGGCCTCCTCGGCGGTCAACCCGCCGATCCGTTCGAGTTCGCGATCATGCTCGACGGTGCGGGCTTTGATGGCGACCGCTTGTTCGGCAAGTTCGCGTTCTCGTGTCTCCAGCGCTACTGCATCAAGCCGGAGAGCCTCACCGCGAGCCTCCAACGCCTTGCGGCCGGACTCGACTTCGGCCCGAGCGGCCGCGGAGGCGCTCCGCTCGGCGTCGAATGACTTGAGATCCGAAGCCAGCTGGGCACTGGATTCTTTGAACGCCTTCTGGGCGCTGAGCAGATCTACCCGGTCGGCTTTCAGTGAAACTGACGCCAGTTCGGCTGCTCGCCGGCCTTCATCCTCCGCACGTTGCCTGATGGTTGCCAGTTCGGCTCGCAACTCACTTCGTTCCCTGGCGGTTTCCTCGCGCGCCGCCTTCCGGATTGACTCTGCTTGGCCTGCTGCTACGGACCGAAGTTCATCCGCAGCAGCAGCTGCGGACGCTCTCGCCTTTTCTACCTCGGCTGCGGCGTGGCGTCGCACTTCGGCAGCTTCGACACGAGCTGCTTGCAGGTCAGGAGTGGCAGGGACAGCCGAACCCACGGGAGCGGCTGCGGAAAACTGTGCCATCAACTGGCGGGCAAATTCATCGGTAAGGACCGGATTTTGAGCCGGCTCAACGGGGCGTCGGCGGAGCAACAGAAAAATCAACGCGACGAGCAGCAATACAACGACGACAGCAAACACGATCAATACTGGGTTATCCATGACACCTCCTCATTTATCACCGCCCAATTGACGGTCCGGAGGATCGGTCGCTGCCACGAACACGTCCAGCGCCTGGCAACCAATGTTGCGTCGGCACGTTACGGACTCTCGTAGTCCGCAAGGCCCGCTCCATGATTCCACCGGCAAGACTCAACGCTGCCCGCTGGGCAGTGCCATCTCGGTGGTAGATCCACGCGGCTGGGTCGTACGTACGGCGAAGAATCGCCGCTATCGGTCGCTATATGCAGATAATTCGTTAGGTTTTGTGATCCTCCTGTGATGTTGAGATTAGGTAGGTGATTACAGTCGGTCAAGCCGACCCGCAGTAGTGGGCAACCACTCCGCAAATCGGTAGCTGCCTGAGCCCACCCCTCACCGGGTGAGTGAGACTTCTACCTGCAGGAACAGCGGATCTAGAGCGCTCCGTCGACATCTGGTAGGTCGACAT
>JBBSUU010000332.1:0-4152 GCA_038234115.1 Mycobacteriales bacterium | reverse complement strand
TCCCCCGAGGTCCTGGCGGCGATGAGGCAGCTGCGGTATGCCGGCCTGCGAATCATCGTGGTCACCGGCCGGACACTGGCCGAGCTGGACCGGGTCTACCCCCAGCTCGCGGAGCTCAGCGATATTCGAGTGCTCGAAAACGGCGCTGTGATGACCGGTTCGGGAGGGCACCGCCTGCTGGCCACCAAGGTGCCGCAGATCTTACGAGATGCTTTGACAGCGAGAGGCATTCAGACCCAGTCCGGTGAAGTGTTGCTCGCCTGCAGCGCAGAGCACGCGGAAGTGGCACTCCAGGAAGTCACCAGATTGGGCGTTGGCTGCGTGCAAGTTCGCAACCGTGGCGAATTGATGATCTTGCCCGCAAATGTCACGAAGGGCACCGGTCTATGGGCTGCCGTGGAGCAGTTGGGTCTTTCGTTGCACAACGTGCTCGCGATGGGCGATGCGGAAAATGACCATCCGCTCTTCTCCGCCGCAGAATTTGCCGTTGCGGTGGCCGATGCGATGCCGGCGGTTCGGGAACACGCTGATCTGGTACTGCCGACTGCGGGACCCCGAGGGACGGCCGAGTTCATCACCGGTCCCATCGCCACCGGCCGGGTCCGGGCGATGTCTCGGCGGCGATTCCTACCCATCGGCAGGTACCACCAAAGTGACGGGCATCCCGGAGCCGCCGGCGACCACTCCACCGTTCCCGGAATAACCAGCGAAACAGATTCCCGTGCAACCATTCCCGGATCCCAGGCCACAGTTCTGGTCACCGGGGTCAGTGGCCGTGGTAAGTCCTACGCTGCCGGACTCATCGCGGAGCGAGCAGTGCAGGTCGGTTATCAGGTGTTAATGATTGACCCCGAGGGAGACCATTCCGGTCTCGGATCCTTGCACCAGGTGGAGTTGATCAGCGCCGTTCCCGGCAGACCGTTCGTCGAAGAGGTAATTCGGGGGCTGTCCGCGGGCAGACGGAGCGTCGTGCTGAACACCGCGGCGCTGTCGCCGGAAGACTTCGCAGCGACGATGCCGACGTTGGCCAGTGCGGTTGAGGAACTGCGAGAGACGAGCGGCTTCCCGCACTGGGTGATCATGGACGAGGCCCACACCCTGATGTCTCCCGGTGCGCCATGGGCAACTGAATTCAACCCGGCGTTCGGCGGCTACTGCCTGGTGAGTTATGTACCTGATCGTTTGACCGCAGAGGTGTTGAGCGCGGTCGATGTGGTGCTTTCGGTTACGGCGCCGGTTGATGTCCTGCTGAGCAGTTCCGAATCCACGGACGGTTCCGGACGCTCGACCCGGATGATTCCGGCGCCGCCCGGGTCTGCCAGTTTGCTCTTCGTCAACGATCCCGGACCCGCCCGCCGGGTGCAATTGGACCAACGATCAACCAGCCATATCCGGCACCTTCGAAAGTATGGCGAGGCCACCCTGCCGCTGAACAAGTGGTTCTGGTTCAAAACTCCTGATGGCAGCGCGCTGTCGGCAAACTCATTGATCGATTTCGAAGTGGCGCTATCTGAGATCGACGCCAAATCATTGGAGCATCACCTCTGCCGCGGTGACTTTTCTCGATGGATCCGGGGAACCCTGCAGGACACCCCACTCGCGGACGCGATTGCGGCGGCAGAACGGGAGTCCGTTGACAACAGGCGTCAAGACCTGGAGAAGGCGCGGGACCAGATCCGGGCAGACCTGCGCAAGCGCTATCTGCGGACTCCGACCGTAGCCGACCCGTGACGGTCGACACCGGCCGCGCCGACCGCCGGGCAACGGGGGCAGCCACCGATAACGACCTGACAATGTTGGCCGTGGCGTCCGGCGGTGGCGTGAACCAACGACCTGGCGCTGTCCTGACAATTTTCGGCGGGGTAACCTGCGACCCGGTCAACGCCGCCAAAATTCTGGGCGATCGCAGGCCGGCGTCATTGTTGTCGCCGCCTCGGCCGAGACAATTGGCGAGAAGCGGTTGCGGCAATTTCGGGGAGGTTACATTCGTTGCTCAAGGACGCCGACGATGTCTCACCGGCCGCAGCTCTCGGTCCACTGTTCCGCACTCTTGCGGGGATCGGACTCTATCGGCGCTATCTCGAGCACCAACACCGGTTTCACACCATTGTCAGCGACTTGGCGGGGCCGGTGAGCCGCCGCTATTTCCTCGGGTCACCCATTGAATCGGTCATTCCGCTTGCTGTTGCCGAACTCGGCAATGTCGTCTTGAGCTTCGTCGCGCTCTCCTACGCCGGCGCCCTTACTGTCACCATCACGGCCGATCCGAAGCACTTTCCGGATCTGGACACACTGGTGTCTTTGATGAATACAGAACTGACGGTCATCAGTCGGCTGCGCGAAACCCGGTAAGTAACTTAAAGTAAGGCCTGCCAATGAACACAGCACCAGAAGATGGCCAGGCGGCCGGACCGGCCGCCGGCACCGTCCAAGGCTCCGACCATGGTGTCGAGCCCCATGCCGCGGGACTCGGGAAACGCCTCAATTGGCTCCGCGCCGGTGTGCTGGGCGCCAACGACGGAATCGTGTCCACGGCCGGTCTGGTGGTGGGGGTGGCCGGCGCGACTACCGCCACCGGTCCTATTCTGACCGCCGGGATTGCCGGTTTGGTAGCGGGGGCGGTATCGATGGCGCTGGGCGAGTATGTGTCGGTCAGCAGTCAACGTGACACCGAAAAGACCCTGCTGGCAAAAGAACGCGATGAACTGGCCAATTTTCCGGAACAGGAACTGGCAGAACTTGCGGCGATCTACGTGGCCAAGGGGGCGAGCCTGGCGACCGCGCAGGCATTGGCGGTCGAACTCACAGCGAAGGATGCCTTCGCCGCCCATGTGGACGCCGAACTCGGTCTTGATCCGGATGAGCTCACCAACCCCTGGCATGCAGCCGGCTCATCAGCGGTTGCCTTCACGCTTGGTTCGATCCTGCCGTTGGTTGCCATCCTGCTGCCGCCGGCCCACGCTCGGGTCACGGTGACATTTGTGGTTGTTCTGATCGCACTGGCGATCACCGGTGTGGTGAGCGCGAAACTTGGTGGTGTCAGAATGCCGCGGGCCGTGGCGCGTCTCGTTCTGGGTGGCGCCCTGGCGATGGCGGTGACCTTCGCGATCGGCCAACTGGTTGGCAGCGCCGGCTTTTAGCTCCCGGTCGAGCGTAGAGACCTACTCGGCGTCAGCAATCGAAGGGGCGGTCGTCGGTGTTGCGGCGGTCGGTGTTGCGGCGGTCAAAGCGTCGGCGTTCGCAGGCGGACCGGCCGCTTCGTAGCTGAGATTTGTCCGATCGGACGCCGATGATGACCGGTCGGCTTTGGAATCCACCCGGTCGATGGCTGCAGACCGACGGGCGCTCAGTGCTGCGCCGTAGGTCTGGTTATCGGAAAGGAAAGAAACCCGACTGGCGGCCAGGTCACGACGATCGGCACGGGCATCGCGCTCGTCGGCATGTTCATCGCGTGTCCTCGCCCCGGCCAGAATCTGTTGGGTCCGTGCTTCACGATCAACTTGTAGTGCTTCGCGGTAATCGCTGCGGACTTCGCGGGCTGTCAGGGCGATATCACGTTCGTCTGCCAAGCGTTCCCGCTCGGCTGCCTCGGCCGCCGGATCGTCGGGGGTTGGCTGCACGTCATTGGCGCTTTTGATTTCACCGTTAAGAATGCCACGCGTAGAACTCATCCGAGCACCTCTGGAGACTGATCAAAACGGCGGCCAAATCCTTCGACCCTGGATCGACCATAACAGCGATGTTTCCGCGCGCTGGGGAATGCACGGTTGATGCCGTCCCGAAAAAGGTCAAAGGGAGTTGCATGCCCTGATCCGAGCGGACTCAATCCTCCTGTGATCAGGGACATTGGTCCCGATGCAGTGAGGTAGTTCGCCTCCGGTCAGATCGATCAACCAGGGGGAGTCTTGATACATCACCCGCCGGGTGGTGCAATCACCAGGAGCAGACATCATGAGCGTTGCCAAGCCACTCGAACAACTGCCCAACACTCCGGACATCGTCCATCCCGTTCCCGCACAAGCCTCGGTTGCGAGTGGGATTTCACTCGCAGTACTACGGGTGGCCACCGGATTCATCTTTCTGTGGGCCTTCCTGGACAAGACTTTCGGGCTGCACTACTCAACCTCGACAGCGAAGTCCTGGCTCAACGGT
>JBBSUU010000331.1:0-4159 GCA_038234115.1 Mycobacteriales bacterium | reverse complement strand
TTCGGATTCGCTGAGCTGGTTGTACAAGGCTTCGTAGTCGGCGATCTGCAGATCCAACGCGGCCTTGCCCGCCACCAGATCTGCTGCCGCAGCCACAGCTGCCACTTTGGCGGCGTCGGCTTCGGTTTGGCTGCGCAACGCTTCCAGTTGCGCAGCCTGCAGGGCAGCGGCGGTGCTCGCTGCGTCCTTCCTGGCCTGCGCCGCGGCCTGCAACGTCTTCGATGCATCAGCGGCAACCCGATCCAGCGCGCTGACCTCGTCCAGGAAATCCTCCGGCGAATCAGCAGTGAGCAGCGTCGAGAACTGACTCAACCTGGCGCCGCGGAAACTGGCGCTGGCGAACCGGTCGACGCCTTCTTGGTAGCGGTCCAGTTCTGTTTGAGCTGCGGTGACAGCGGCGGTGGCATCTTGCACCACCACCTCGGCATCGAACACCGCCTGCGCTGCCTCTGCGGCGCCCTGCCCGGTACTGGTGACGTTGTCGTTGGCCTGCAGGACCTGTTCGTTGAGTACTGCTGCCTGCCGGGATGCATCGAGCCACAGTTGTTTGGCATCAACGGAATTTGTTGGCGATGGCGGGGTGACAGGTTCGGTCGGTTCCCCGGCAGCGGTAAGCGCGGACGACAAGCCCAGCATCACGATCAGGGAGAGGATGGTTGCGGAGCGTTTACTGCGGCGAAGTACGAGGTGTTGCTCAATAATGGTGGTGGTTCCTTTTCTTCCGACATGACGCCTACCGGGTTAGCTGACGGGTTCGGGCCGGGAAGTGCCCTACCCCACCGCATGGAAATGGCCAGCAGCCTTTCACGGTGGTGATTCACCCCAAGAACACCTGGGTTCCCGGTTCGGCAACTGGGTGCCGATTCGGCGATTAATGGATGGTTGGAGCGGTTCTTACTTGATGGTCGTTCTGCATTGGTCCGGGCCTGCGACCCGGTCTCTGATCGATGACTGTTGCAAGTACGGCTTTCTCATAGCGCAGAGAAGCTCTGCCAGTCCTGGTAACTGTAGGTCCAGTCGAAGATGTCACCGTCGGCGGGACTGAGTTGGGTGCTGGTGCCGATGACTTCTACCGGGTCACCGTAGATGGCATTGTCGTAGAAGTCCTTGGCGTCAGTGGGGCTCATGTTGACGCAGCCGTGGGAAACGTTCTCGATCCCCAAAGAGGCCACCACAGCGGCGTTCTCGTGGATGAACTCGCCGTTGTTGCTGATCCGCACCGCCCAGTTGGCCTTGAACCCGCAGTAACCGTACTTGGGGTTGCACATTTCGAAGACGTCAAACTTTTCCTGCACCACGTGCACACCGCTGCGGGTCTCAAGTTCCGGGTCCTCGGTGCTGCGCCCGTAGGACACCGGGTAGTTCTTCGTTTGCACCCCGTCAACGTTCACCACCAGGCGGAAAGTGTTCACATCGGCGATGGTGACCTGGGATCTGCCGATGGTAAAATTACGCACCAGGTCCTCCCTGCCCCACGCCCCGCCGCCCAGGTCGACCCCATACAGATTCGCGGTGACTGTGACCTTCGTGTTGCCCGGCCAATACTCCTTGGGGCGGAAATGGACCCGAGATTGGGAGGTACCGTTTCCCTGGATGTCCTCCTCCTGCAACCAGGCCCAGGACCCTTCGATGTCTCCCTTATCGGTCGTGACCGTAAAAGTTTTCTCTGCGGCGGCCTTGTCTGTCACGGTGCCGGCGAAGGTCATGATGATCGGCACCGCCACCCCGTAGACGCCGTCTTCGGTCAGTTGGAATGCGGCGCGTTGGGTGTCAACCGGCGCCACCGTCGAATAGGTCCCGGTGATCGGCTGTTCCATTCCGCCTCGGTCGGTCGCCATGCCGCTGACCTGGTAGGTGGTGCCGTAGGACATCCGACCCGTCAAAGTCCAGGTCGACCCGTCCGAGCTGATCTGCCCGGTCAGCGACGTTTGGTCGGCGCCGGAAACCATGCGCAAAGCGGTGATCTCGGCATTGAAAACAGTGACCGCCACCGCTGAGGTCGGCGCGAGGTCGACTGCGCCGAACGCGGGCATCGACACAACATTCACCCGTGTCGGTGCCGAAGGTGCGGACGCGTCCGTGGTGCCGGCCGCGGCGACCGCGGGAGCTGTTTCGGTCGCCAAAATGGATGGTTGATTTTGCGCGGCCGCCGGCGCTGGAGTGGTGGTTTCGGTGATCACCACTTCCGACTGGGCCGAGCATGCACTCAGCACCAGAGCGAACACCACAAGGGCGGGGACGCCCCAGCATCGCGCGCGGCGACGGGAATTACCGTCAGGAACTACTGCTGTTTCAATTTTCACAATAATATTTCCATCCTGTGCAGGCACAGCGTGGGACAACCCGGGAAACCGACCACGCCGAAAATATGGGTCAACGCACCGACGGCGGCCCCACTCAGAAAGTGGGGACCCACGGTCTCGTTGCAAGGAGTGGCCACCGCACCGGGGCTGTTGTCTCCCAGGTGCGGCGGACCACGTGCGGCGCTGCGGCCCTACTTCAAAAGGGCTGCCATCGTGTCGATTTCGACCTGCTGAGCGGCGATGATGTGGGTAGCCAACTCTTTGGCCTGCGGATTGGAACCGTCGGTGAGTTCGACGTTGGCCATCTCGATGGCGCCCTGATGGTGGGCCGTCATCATTGTCAGCCACATTTTGTCAAACTCCGCCCCCGAGAGGCCCATCAGACTGGCCATATCGGCATCGCTCATCATGCCCATCTCATGACCCATCTCATGCCCTGGGGGTTGCTGACCCCAGGTGGACAGGAAGGCCAGCATCAGGTCGATCTCCGGTTGCTGGGCGGCCTTGATCTGCGCAGCCAAAGCAATAACCTCAGGGTTGTCGCTGCGGTCGGCGACCATTTCGGCCATCTCCACCGCCTGCATGTGATGCGGAACCATCCCGGTGGTGAAGGTGACATCGGCGTCGTTGAACACATCGGAAATACTGGGCATCGCGGAGGACGCGGTGGGTGCCATCGACATTTGACCGGACGGTTGGCCCGACATCTGCTCGGACATATTGGAGGTCATGGCGCCCATCGCCTGGGTCCCGGTAGTGGTAGTGATGCTGGTGGTGGCCGCGGAGTCTGCGGTATTGGTCCCGCAGGCAGTCAACACCAGCGCGGCTGCTGCAGCCACGCTGGTCAACAAATACTTGGTACGCATAATGGGAAAACCCTCTCGGAATAACGGATGTGACCGCGCAAACCCCACTGGACGTGGGTACGCGAAAATACCTGTGCACATAAATTGGGCACAGGGTCACAACCGCAAAACCGAAAGCTTCTCCAACGACAGAGGCGACCACGGCGGTGCGCGGCCCTGAATGCGGCCGGTCCGAGATGTGCACATTTTGCGACCGAACTCGCCACGGACGTCTCGGGTCAGCAGCATCAGCACCAGCGCGGCACCCACCGCAGTAAGCACCGCCACACATCCATGAATCACCGAATGATCAGCGCAATCAATGGAACCACAATGCTGAGCAGGACTTTGCGAGCCTCCGAGTTCCGACATGGACACCGACATCGCCGCGGGCTCACTGCCAACAGCTGACGCGCCGCCGGCAACTGGCTGCGCCACCAAGGTGTGCATCACCAGCACGCCGCCCAGCACCAGCATCAAGAACACCACACGCGACAGCCACCTGGCGGCCGAGGGGAAAGAAGTGTTCACCGGACCTATCTTACTCAGCACTTCCGGCTCCCTCCCCCATCAAGTTCCACACCACAGCTACCCGATACCTTCTCCCGGGTAGCTGTGGGTCCCACCGAAGATGCGATTACCACGAGTCCCTTGCTGGGTCAGCTCTCAGTGCAGGCTGCCCGGCACCAGTTCGTAACCGGCCTCATTGACAGCGTCCTTGACCAAATCCGGACTCACCGGTTGGTCACTGGCCACCGTGACCTGACCCGAGGCCAGATCCACCTCAACCTTTGTTACGCCTGGAACACCGGCGGTCACCGCACGGGTCACCGAGGCCACGCAGTGCCCGCAGGTCATCCCCGTCACCTGAAATATCGTGGTCACCGCCGGATCCGCGGTGCCGCCCGCAGCTTCGGTCGGGACCGGTTCAGCGGCGTCTGAGCAACCGCAGCCGCAGCCGCAGCCGCTCTGCTGGTCAGGGGCGGATACGTCGGTGATGCGCAGGGTCGG
>JBBSUU010000330.1:0-4168 GCA_038234115.1 Mycobacteriales bacterium | reverse complement strand
GAGAATCAGCCCATGTCTGGTGACAATGCTGTCCAGTCGGCTGCGGCTGTGGAGTTTTCGACCGCGCACAACGATATCGAGACGACTGCGCTGCGGGCGCCGGGGAAGCGCGGCACCCAGGTCTTCAATGGGCACGGTGTCGGCCCATGGGTGGAGTTCAACCGCCAGGAGTGGGGTGAATTGGCCGAATCGACTCCGGTGCCATTGACAGCCGAGGAAATCACTCGGCTCAGCGGTCTAGGGGATCCGATCGATCTGGCCGAGGTGCAGACAATTTATCTCCCCTTGTCCAGACTGCTGAATCTCTATGTCGGCGGAACCGGCGAGCTACATCGGGTTACCTCTCGGTTTTTGCACGAGAAACAGGAGCGAACCCCATTTGTGATCGGGGTGGCCGGCAGCGTGGCGGTGGGAAAATCGACAACCGCGCGGGTCCTGAAGGAGCTGCTGGGCCGGTGGCGCGATACACCGCGGGTCGAGCTGATCACCACGGACGGATTTCTCTACCCCAACAAAACACTCGAAAAGCGTAAGCTGATGCAGCGCAAAGGCTTCCCGGAGTCCTACGACCGCGGCGCGTTGCTGCGCTTTGTCGCTGACGTGAAGTCCGGCGCCGCCGAGGTTCGGGCACCGCGTTACGATCATGTCACCTACGACATCCTGCCGGGCGCGGAAGTGGTGGTACGCCGACCGGACGTTCTCATCGTCGAGGGCCTGAATGTGTTGCAACCGGCCAGATTGGGCGATAAGCGCCGCAATGCGCTGGCATTGAGCGACTTTTTCGACTTCTCGATCTATGTGGACGCGAAGGAAGCCGACATCAGGCGTTGGTACGTCGAGCGTTTCCTGAAACTGCGCAAGTCTGCCTTCGCCGAACCGGGAGCCTTTTTTCATCGATTTGCCGGTCTGAGCGACGAGCAGGCGGTTGCGCTTGCCACCGAGATTTGGGCGTCCATCAACGAGCCCAACCTGGTCAATAATATCCGTCCCACCCGTGGTCGGGCAAACCTGGTGCTGCGCAAAGGCCCTGATCATTCGGTGAATCGGATCCGGTTGCGCAAGCTCTAGTCTTGGGTCGGTTTGGACCGCGCGGGCTAGAGTCGCAGGCGTGAAACTTCTCGCCCGACTCGATGGCGTCCTGATCGACCCGGATGTCCCCATTCTGACCGCCGATGATTTAGGGGTACTTCGTGGAGACGGGGTTTTCGAAACCCTCTTGGCGATCGGCGGACAACCGCGAGATCTCACCGAACACCTTGCGCGCCTGCGGGTCTCGGCGGATCTGCTGGATATCGAAATCCCGCCCACCGGCGACTGGCACTGCGGCATTGATGCCGTGCTCGCCGGGGCGGGTGCAGCAGAGTTCACCCTGCGGTTGGTTGCAACCCGCGGGCGGGAAAGCGGATCGGAGGCCACCTGTTTTGTCATGACCGCTCCGGTGCCGGCCAAGTCGGTCGCCGCCAGAAGTGGGGTAACGGTAGTGACACTGCCCCGCGGTATTGCAGGCGCCGAGGTGGCCACCATGCCCTGGCTGTTGGCGGGCGCAAAGTGCTTGTCCTATGCCGTCAATATCGCCGCCCAGCGGTATGCGGTCCAGCATGGCGCCGAGGATGCCATCTTCATCGGAAGTGACGGGCACGTGCTCGAGGGGGCAACTGCAACGGTGGTGCTTGCGCGCGGACGTACATTGGTGACGCCGCCGGCGGATGGGATCCTGGCCGGCATCACCGTGCGCCGATTGTTTCACCAGGCCTCCTTGTTCGGTTGGCTCTGCGAGGAGGCACCGCTCACCACGCAAGACCTGCTGGCGGCCGACGGGGTGTGGTTGGTCTCGAGTGTGCGGTTGCTGGCGCCGGTGACCCGAATCAACGACATCGCGCTGCCCAAGGGGGAGGCAACCGAGGAACTGTTCTCGCTGTTGATGATTCCGGTCTGACGCCGCCGCGATGATGCGATCGCGGTTTACACGATCTGGGCGCGCCGCCACCAGTTCAAGGTCGCGGCCACACTGCCGGCGGCCAACATCGGCACCAGCGCCAGCTGGATGAAGCCGACCGAGGACCGCGCCGCGCCGCCCATCCCGGACCGCAGCGAGGGTGATGCGTAGGGAAACCAGGCGCCGCCGCCGATGGTGGTGATGACTTGCGTCGCCACCACCAGCAGGATCAGCGCTCCGATCGCGGGTAGGTAGCCGCGAGCAGAACTGGCCACGAAACCCAATGGGAGCGCCAGCAGCACGGCCAACAGCCCGACCGTCACTGCCTTGATTCCCAGTTCAGCGGCTCTCGGTGCGCCCAGCCGCAGGAGTAATCCGCCGATGGTCGCGACGAACACGGCGACCACGGTGATCACCGCACCCCAGGCCAGCAAAACCACCAACTTGGCGGCGGCGATGGTGCCGCGGCCCACCGAGAGTGAAAACAGTGATGCCACGGTGCGATCGGTGAATTCCCGGCCGAAGGACCAGGCGACCACGATACCGACGGCCACCAGCGAGCCGACAGATAGCACCTGCCCGGTAATTGCGATCAAGCCGGCGAAGTCGGTGCTCGGCACCATGGCCTTGATCTTGATGGCCGTAGGGGTTGTCGGGTCGCCGTACCGGGCCGAAGCCATGAATGCCACGCAGAGCGCCGGAATGCCAATGGAAATCACCGCGGTCACGATCCAGACCAGTGGCGAGCGACGGAGTTTGAGCCATTCGACTTCCAGAGCGGCAATCATTTTGCCTCCGCTGCGTAGACCATGCCGAAGAAGGCCCTTTCCAGATCTGTGCCACCCGGGTCAATCCGGCCGATGTAGTGCCCGCGGTGGAGCACCGAGATATGATCGGCAATTCTCGCAACCTCATCCAGATGGTGACTGGAAACCAGGACTGCACAACCACTTTGCGCCAGTTCCAGCAACGGGTGCCGCAGCAGCACCACGCCGGACGGATCCAATGCGTTGGTCGGCTCGTCGAGAACCAGAATCCGGGGGGATCCGATCATCGCGCAGGCCAGGCTGAGCCGCTGTCGATTTCCCGACGACAACGTCTTTGCCCGCCGCCGCCGCCAGGTGGTCAGTTCCAGTTTTGCCACCATCCGATCCGCCGCCTGCCTCTGCCCTGATGCCCTGGGCAGGGTCGGTGGTGGGAAGGATGGGCGAGTCCATCGCGGTCTCCTCAAGATTGGGTGATGGCGAGTTGATCGAGCGAGTAGTGCACTCGGTCGGAGAGGGTGGAAGTCGAATCTTGGTCCAATGCCCAGTCGATGAGGCCGGTGTGGAGTACTGCCATGCAGGCCGCGGCAGCACACCGGGCGGCAAGTTGCTCGACCCCGGTCTCCTGCAGTGCGTGGGCAATGGCTTCCTGGGTGGTGGTGGTGTTCTCCCACATTCGGGCTCGCAGGGTCGGATTCGCCGCGGCAATTCCCATCCGGATCCGGGTTCCGTCATTATCCGGTTCCGGCACTTGCAGCCACGCCTGCAGGATGCCCCGTCGGGCCCGTTCCAATGGCGTGAGTTCCCGCGGTTGGACAGCCACCGCGCGAGCGATCAGGGGGTCGTAGGGGTCGTCGGTGAGCACCGATTCCTTGGTGGGGAAGTATCGGAAGAACGTCATCTGCGAGACGCCGGCGGCCGCGGCGATCATCGATGCGGTGACCTGATCAAAGCCGTCCCTGATGGAGAGCTCGATGGCAGCAGCCAGGATTCGCGCCCTGGTTCGTTCTGTCTTGGTGCTCATGCACGAAATGTTAGTCACTAACATTAAAGCTGCCAACCGGCCATCCGGGCGACACCTTCGACCCCGTGATGCCAAGTTTCGGTTCGTCGGGTTCAATTCGTGGCATGAACGTACGCGCCGGACAACTTCCGCTCCCTGAAGACCTCATTGACGTAGATGCCGTGATCGGCGCCTACTACGACATCAAGCCAGACATGACCAACCCCGAGCAGCGGGTCCTGTTCGGCACTTCCGGTCACCGCGGCTCGTCGTTGGACGGCGCCTTCAACCGTGACCACATTTTGGCGATCACCCAGGCGATCTGCGAATATCGCGCCAACCAGGGGTATCAGGGCCCACTGTTCATGGGCGCCGATTCGCACGCGCTGAGCGAGCCGGCCACCAGGACGGCACTGGAAGTGTTGGCCGCCAACGGCGTCACGGTGATGTTGGACGTCAATGACG
>JBBSUU010000329.1:0-4187 GCA_038234115.1 Mycobacteriales bacterium | reverse complement strand
TTCCGGCCGAGAGCGAGACGGGTGTGGGCAGGGCACCGGTCGCGTCTTGCAACAAGGTCAAAAGCCCGTTCGGGTCCAGATGCCAACCCACGATGAGGAACACATAGCCGCCCAGCCGGGCGATCACGGTCTCGGCCGGGGACTGCGTGGTCAGGATCCGGGCCACCGCTACCAGCGTTTCGTCGCCGACGTGGTGCCCGTGCTCGTCATTGACCCGCTTGAACCGGTCAATGTCGATCATCAGCGCGGTGACATCACCGGGTAGCAGTCGCAGCGTTGCCGCTTCCAGCCCCCGGCGGTTCGCCAGCCCGGTGAGGGGGTCGGTCAAGGCATGTGCGGTGAGCTGTTCGACCAAGGCTTCCTCTCGTCGGCGCAGGTGGTAGAGAACTTCGGCGGCCACGATCAGGGCGCCCACCTGCAACAAGACCTTCACCGAGCCGGGGAGTCCGATGCCGGTGTGCAGGAGGTGACTCAAGGTGGCCATGATGATCAGCCACCCGTAGATGCCGATCATCCCGGCCCGTGGCCAGTACCTGGCGGCGAGCAACAGCAGCGGCCCCCACAGCACCACGCCGACGTCAGATGTCCCCTTGTGGTCGGCGACCAAAGCGATCATCGTGAGCACCGCCGCGGCCGCTACCACAACACCGGTGAAGAAGGATTGTTCCGCACCGGGGCGAAGGATCCACCACACCAAGATGGCAGCAACAGACAGTCCTACCAGTAGAACCGCAGGGTTTGGCCCCCGGCCACCGGACTTGTCCAAGACCTGTAACACTGCGCTGGCCGTGCATACCAGCGCGTCCAGGATGATCACGGCTGCATACAGTTGTCGCTGCTCTCGGGTTGGAAGCAACTTGCTCACCCCCGCGGCAGGCCGTCCGGCAAGCTGATTCGGCCGGCGGTCGACGGGCTTCCCGATCTCGCCAGTGGCCGTTCGTGGGCGCGGGCCCCGCACCCGTCGCTTGGCTTCGTAGAGCTTTTGGTCTGCGCGCGCGATCAAAGCCCACAACGAATCCAATTGCGGCACAGCGGGGCCGGTCGCCGTACCGAAACTGACACCGACAGCGGGACGGAGGGGATCCGCCTGCAGGAGAAGTCGTAGATCGTGCAGCACCGGAGCTGGGTCACCGGCTACCACGATGACGTGTTCATCGCCGCCGATTCGGGCCACCAACGCACCTGATGCAGCGCGGGTCAGCCGGTCCGTCAACTGTTGTAACACCCGGTCGCCCACGGCGTGGCCGTGGATGTCGTTGATCTGTTTCATCGCGTCCAGGTCTGCGGTGATCACCGCAATCGGCCGGCCCGAAGCGGCGGCTTCGCGGGCGACGCGGACGTATGCAGCGTGCAGGCCGCGACGGTTGAGCACCCCGGTGAGTCGATCGGTATGGGAGGCAACTCGAAGATCCGACAGGTGATTTCGTACCTGCCTGAACAATCGGTCGGTAACCCACGCCGAAGCCAGCAGGGAGCCGCTCACCACGGTTGCATCCAACACCAGCGAGGGCACCGGGCCCAGGGCAGTAGCCAACACAATCATCAGTACCGCTGCTGTCCCGACGGCTTGCACCCACCGGACCACGCGACTCTCATGGGCGGCCGCCATCACCACCGGAACCATTAATAAGACCGCCCATCCGGTGCGCGGCGACTCCCCTTGACGGAAAACCACAAATAATCCGACAACGACGAAGTCCATCACCAGACAGGCCACCAGCACTGACAGGGCAGATCGCCACCAGGCAGCCGCGACGGATCCCGTCACTTCAGCAGCCACGTGCGCGCTCTCCTTCCGCCGGCGTCCCCGGTTCGGTGACCCACCTTGCAGACGAGACGCCGCAGCCTGTCAGTCGTCACGCCAAACCGCCCGAGTGCATTCTTGAAGCAGGACGGGCGCGCACTGATCAAGGTGGTGCGGCGTTTTGTTAACTTCGCTTCAGCCAGATGGATTCGACGGCCCAGGGCTAGGGAAGGATGCGCACATTGCCGGTTGCCAGCGTACGGCCCAGCGAGGTCTGTGGCGTGGCCGGATATCCCAGCCCGCCACCGACCAATTCGATCACCTGCGTATGAATTTAGGGCCGATGCCGCCTCCTGGTCTACGGGTCGTGAAGTGCTTTGGGTTCTGTGTTCAGGTGTGTGCGATCACCAGCAATCCGCTGGCCCACTTCTCCGCTGCGTTTAAGCAGCGTTGGAAGGTCAAAGCGTCAAGTGGGCCGAACGTTTCGTCGAGGATGAGCAGGTCGGGGCGGCGGAGCAGTGCCCGAGCGAGACGGATCCGGGCCGATTCGCCTGCCGATAGTCGCCAGCCGCCGTCGCCGATGGACTGCAGGATGCCGGCCGGCATCCTGCTCACCAGCTCTGTTAGTCCGAGGTCGTCCAACACTTCCAGGGCATCGTTAATATCGCTGTTCTCGGGCGGCCATGATCGGCCCAGGAGGATGTTGAACATCAGAGAGCCGTGCAAGAGGTGGTCGTCACCGGCCTGCGGTACTCGGGCTATCACACATCGCACGTCGTGCTCAATGGTTCCGGCGGCCGGTACCCGGCGGCCGTCGAGCATTTCGACCAGGGTGGTCTTGCCCGATCCGGACGGTCCGGTGAGAAGTAACCGGGCGCCGGGTTTCACGGTCAGATCGAGCGGTCCGACAACAGGTGCGCCTGGTTCGTATTCCCCGACGATTCCGGCAGCCCGGATCAGGGCCGGCCCGTCGGCTTCGCGGTCCACCATGGCCGGCACTGGCCGGGTGGCTAGTTTCATCGCCGCTAAACCGGCGATCTGTTCTCGGGCGACCTGGACGCCGGCCAGATCGGTGACCACCCGGCCTAGCCGCAGCAGACCGGTCCCGGTCAGTAGGGCTGAGCCCACAGCGAGGGCGGAACTCGAAGCGCCGGAACGGCTGCGGAGTTGCAGGGCCAGGAGGACAAGGGATGTTCCGATGAGCAGCATGAGGCCGGTGACGATCACGGTCGCTGCATCGAGGCGGCGACCATCGCGTCGATAAATACCGGTGAGCTCGTCCAGGCGCGACCGATAGGCCTGGGTGTTTTCCTGCAGCGCGACGGTGCGCTGCCCGATCAACCGCTCGAGAAGGTCGGTGGTGATCTGTTCGCGCTGGGTGGTCCATTTTCGTCGGGTGGCCAGAAGTATGCGCCACCCGCCTGCGAGTAAGATCACTCCGACCAACACGATGGCAATCCTGACGGATCCATCCGGGGCTCGAGCGCCGACAGTGAGCCCGACCACCACTTCGATCGCTCCGAGGATTGCCGCCGGAGCGGTGATGACCAGGAAGGACCCGACCAGGTCAGTGTCCATTGCCCTGGCCAGCGCGGTGCCAGCGCCGATGGTCTCGGCCTGATCTGGGTCGATCATCAGGGCATGGTCCAGCGCTTGCCGACGAAGTCGGGTCGACAACTCGACACCGGCGATCCCGCCGGCAGCCACCGACACGGTTTCCAGCAGGGCACCGAGCAGCAGGGGCACCAGCAATCCGAGGAATGATGGGACGGCAGCGTTGTAGGCCACCTCGCCCAGGCGTTGAGCCCCGACGATAAGCCCGGCCGTGCCGGCCAATCCGGCCAGCACCGACAGGATCAGCCAGAACAAGACCCGTTGCCTTGATCGGGTCGGTGTCACGATTTCTCCGGCCGAGTGGAGGCCAGCTCGATGTACTGCCAGGTTCCCGGGAAGCCGATTGCCTGGTGCTGCTGGAGCAGTTGCCGGTAACTCGAGTCAGTGGTCAACAATGCTTGGGGAGACCCGGTTTCGATGATGCGACCTGCTCGGACGACGACGACGAGATCGAAGTCGACCGTGTCCTCGATATCGTGCGTGGCGCAGATCAGTGTCCGGTCTGCCCACCACCCTCGGGTGGTCCGCAGGAACCGCCGTCGACAGTCCCGCTCCAGGCCCTGGAACGGCTCATCAAGAACTACGAGTTCGGCGTCGCGGCGACCCAGGGCTCGGCCGATCCGGATGCGTTGGGCCTGACCGTCGGACAGGCGGCGACCGCCCTCACCCAGATTTGGATTGCCGGTGGCCATCAATCGAGTGTTCACATCGGTGAATTCGACCATTGTCAACCGTTCCGCGACCGAGTCTGCCGAGCTCGGATCGCCGTAGCGGACGTTGTCGTTCACCGTGGTGTTCCAGATCCTGGTTTCCACTGCTACCCAGGCGA
>JBBSUU010000328.1:0-4197 GCA_038234115.1 Mycobacteriales bacterium | reverse complement strand
GGCAGCACCGGGGCCGGCGCCCGCAGGAGGCGCAGCGTCCGTGCGGACCGCAGCGCCGACGACAGGGGCGACGGGCGCCGCAGCAACAGGGGCGGGGGTCGCCGGCGCCGGATGTCCGGCCGGCGGATTGCTCGCCGGCGTGGCCTTTCGCGGCGCCGGGTGCTCCTGGGTCATCGCCAGGTCTGCGGCGGCCGCCGGTTTGGCCGTCACCGCCTTGGCGGCTGCGGGCCGGGCAGTCATCGGGCTTGCCGAGCCGCGTGGGCCCAGCACGACACCGGCCCCGGGGACGGCACCGGAGCGCAGCCCGGCCCATCCTGGTATGCCGACAATCGTCGGCGCACCTTCGCCGGGAGTTTGCGGGCCGACGGAGAGGCCGAAGGTACCGCCGGGCCAGTTCAACAGTCGATCAACGGTGAAGGCGGCCTCCCTGCCGGCCAGCTCAATCGCATCCTCCGCGAGGTCGGAACCGGGTTCGGGAACTTCGCCGAAATTGATGTCACCGTGCAGGAAGACGGCCAACTTTTCCCCCGCGGTAGCGACCGTGCCGAAGTCCGGAACCGAGCTCGCACCGACCACCCAGCGGGTGAGTTGGAGGGCCAGATCTCGGCCTGGGGCTTCGGGGTTTGCCTCGGAGGCGCTTCGAAACAGTTCCAGGAGTTGGGCCAGCAACACGCTGTCGGTGTTGTTATTCCGGCGGATCACCGCCACCAGACCAGGCAGTCGAGCAATCAAGTGCTCACCGGGGAGTACCTCGGCTCTGATGTCGTCGAAAGATGCGGTCATGCGAACCGGCCTCCTCGGAAGCGCCAGCGAATGGAGAAGATTCGCATCGGGCCGTTGGCGAAGGCCCAAATCACGATCCAGGTGGTGAGGAAGTCAATGATGAAGGCCGAACCCGGCAACGCGTCGATGCCGGGAACCAGACCACCCTTGATCAAAAACCAGATCAGCAGCCCTTCTGGAATTCCGAGCAGGAGTCCGAACAGGGTGGGCCAATCCTTCTCCCAGCGGAACTGTTGCAAGCCGTGGTAGATCAGTTCCCAGACAACGCCGAGAACGATAACGGCCAGCAGAATAATGAAAGTGATTTTATAGGACTGCCCCAAGGGGACCCCGGTCGGCAGGAGGGGGGTGATCAGCAGGGTCCATAACCCGCCGATAATGGCAGTCAGCACGATTCTGGTTTGAATGCGGCCATTCAGTGTGGGTACCACAACTACTCCTTTCTTGATCTGATCATGAACGGACCACCGGTCAGATTTTCTTACCGCGAGCCCATTTCCACCATTGGGAAACGGACTTCAGGGAACCGAATCTTTTGGCAAAGCCCACCGACACCAGATCATCGGCAATTTCCAAGGCCGCAATTTGCAGTCCGAGGAACGTGTCGACGCCGGGGAAGGGGCCACCCAGTGTCGAACTACCGGATGCATACATCCGTCCGGGGCCGCTGCGAGTTCCGATCAGTTCGAAGTTCTTGTCGACATCGAGGCGCCCGATCGGGTTTCGACCGACATTCGAGTGATCGAGCAGATCTGCCAGTACCCGACTCTCGCGAATGTCGGCTTCCAGACCGGTGCAGTCGATGACGAAGTCGCTGTATTCCTCGTAAGTACCCTGGGCCGTGCTCAGCGTGGTGATGACGCCCTGGCCGTTACCGGGACGCAGATTCTCAACTTTGGCACTGAAGCTCTTGTACCAACCCTCGGCCCGACCCCGGCGAAGCTGCTCCTGCCAGTTCTTTCGGATCGGGGTGTTGGTGCCGCCCATTTCCTTGTAGGCCTTGGCGCGCTCCTCGCCTTCCAGATTTCGGACCTTGGCCTTGAGCTGACCGCCCCACACCGACTTCGGATAGTTGAATCCCTGGTAGGCCCAGCCGTGCGATCCCGGCCGCCGTTTGAAGATATTGGGACCGTGCGGGCCGGTGACATAGGTCCGAAAAACGTGCACGATCTGAGTTTGCAAACCGAGCCGATCGCGATCATCGATCAGTCGTTGCAGAACACGGGAGGCGACGATACCGCCACCACGCAGCATTACCTTGCCGGGTCTGAGCATCAGCTGCTGATAGACGTGCTCATGCGGTTCATAGGCATTGACCACCTTGCTGGGATCACGATGTTCCTCGCGAAACTTTTGCAGGTCGGGGAGCAGTTTCAATCCTGGATAACCGATTGCCACGTGCACGAACTGGCTGCGATAGGCAATTCGCTTGGTAGGTGCAGCACCGGCCGGTGGCGTCAGAATGGTGAAGTAACCACCCTCTGCGCGCCGGCGCACCATTCGGACCTGCCCCTTGCGGACGCACTGTTGATAGTTGATCCGGTTGGATTCCGCTTCCATGCTTTCGAATGCATGACCGGCCTTCGGCGTGTAGTAATCCCGAAAGATCGGTTCGGTCAGAACATTCCACAGCGGCGAGAAGAAGCCACTGATGGATTTGGCGCTGAAGGCCTCGCGGACTGCGTAGCTGGGAAAACCCCAGATATTGTCCGGACTGGACGCCGAGTCCGAACGCAGCCGCTCCTTGCGCGGGACCTGCGAAACCCGGGTCAGATACTCGTAACTGGACCACGGGTTCTCCAGTTGGGTCAACACCGTGATTTCGGCGGGAAGAACACCGTAGATGCGGAGATAGTCCACTGTCACGAAGGAACCGATTCCGCCACCGATGGAAAGGAAGGCGGTGTCAACGATCGGGATTCCGGCCCGAGCCACCATCGCGTCGTTCCAGATATCGGAGTTGATCAGTTCGGCGTTCAGGTCCCCCGGCTCACCGGATACGGCGGGAGCCGATTGACCCGGTCGTTTGTTCAGTGGGGTTGGCGGAGCCTGCGGCGTTCCGGGGGCGGGAAAATGTGCGCCGGGTGCGCCGGTCTGGCTCGGTCCGGAAGAGGCCGGTACCGATTGTCGCGCAGGTGGCCGGTAGCCAGGGGGTGGACCCGGCGGGCCGGGTGCAGATGAGCCGTAACTACCCGGACCGGTGTACTGGGGTGAGGCGACGATTCGGGTGGCGTCGGCGTGACCGGCGCCCTGTTGCGCCGGATTCGGGGGATTCGCCGGTGGCGGATTGAACTGCGGGCCGCTCATCTGCTTTCTCCGTTCTCATTATTTTTTAAAGTGAGGATCGAATTATTGGGGAATTGTCCGGTCCGGCTCGACTTTCAGCAAGGCCCAGTCGCTCTTTGGTCATTGTCGGCCGATTTGGAGGTGTCGTGAGAGGCGCACGGTCCGGTTCGACGTTCACCCGGACTTGGGTCAACGCTGCCTGAGACTACCAACGGCTGTCCGATTTAGGACAAAGATTGCCAAGACCGTAATGCTGGGATAAAGCTGCTGGTCGTCTCAGCCATGAGGATGTCCGCCGACGCCCGGAAAATACCTCTGACGGGGGTTGATGTGAAGATGGGAGCCATGTGCGGACGCTATGCCACAACGATGGGTCAGATGACGCTGTACGGCCTCTTCGCCGCCGAGGAGGAGTCCGCGGCGGAGTCGGCGGGAATCGTACCTGCGGCAACCGCGGTGCCGCCGAAACCGGGCGCCGCCGAAACTGACTCCACCCCGGTAGATCTGGCTGCCCACAGATTCAACATTGCGCCCACCACCAATGTCAGCGTGATCTTCGATCGATATCTGAAGCTCGCTGTTGAGATCTCGGATAAGACCGCGGCCAACGGCGAAGGCAATGCAGAGACCCAGGTGCGGCGAATCGCCGGCATGCGCTGGGGTCTGGTCCCGTCCTGGGCCAAGGACCCTTCGGTCGGTAATCGGATGATCAATGCCAGAGCTGAGTCGTTGGCACAGAAGCCGGCCTTTCGTAAACCGCTGGCCAAAAGACGCTGCTTGATACCGGCCAGCGGATATTTCGAATGGCGCAAAGGTGCACCCGGGGTCGGCGGCGCCAAGACTACGAGGAAGCAGCCGTTCTACGTCACACCGGCCGACGGTTCGACGATGGCCTTTGCCGGACTGTGGGAATTTTGGAAAAGTCCGGACGGTCGGTGGCTGCGAAGTATGACCATCGTGACGACCGAGGCAGTCGGTGACCTGGTGGAAATCCATGATCGGATGCCGCTGATCCTGCCGGCTTCCAGGCTGCAGTCGACGCGGTGGCATCGATCGACCTTCTGGTGCATGCCGCCGGTGTACTCGGCGGAACATATGCCCGCAAAGAGACTTTCGAGCAGTGGCGCG
>JBBSUU010000327.1:0-4207 GCA_038234115.1 Mycobacteriales bacterium | reverse complement strand
TGTTTACCTAGCCTTCTTCTTGCCGGCGATGGTCTTCTTCGGACCCTTACGGGTACGGGCGTTCGTTTTGGTCCGTTGACCATGAACCGGGAGATTACGACGGTGCCGAATCCCCTGGTAGGAACCGATCTCCATCTTGCGCCGAATGTCGGCCTGCACCTCGCGGCGCAGGTCACCTTCGACCTTGAGACTGGCTTCGATGTGATCGCGCAAGGCGAGGACATCCTCATCGGTCAGGTCCTTGGAACGCAGATCCGGGCTGATGCCCGTTGCGGTCAGAAGTTCGAGCGCACGAGTGCGTCCGACCCCATAAATGTAAGTAAGTGCGATTGCCATCCGCTTGTCGCGGGGCAGATCCACTCCGGCGAGACGTGCCATACGGCGCGGTACTCCTTCACGGTTCGGAGGTGTCGGTCGCGGGCCTTCCCCGTCTCACTGGGGCCCCGGCCTCCGGCCGGGGGTGCGCCGCCCGTTGCTGCGTGGGCGGTTGGCTTCGCGATGGTGATGACAGCTGACCCCTGGTGGGTCAGTGCCGACAGACGTCAGCCCTGACGCTGCTTGTGGCGGACGTTGTCACAGATGACCATGACGCGGCTGTGGCGACGAATCACCTTGCACTTGTCACAGATCTTCTTGACGCTTGGCTGGACCTTCATGTGCCTTCTCTTTCTTAGGTCCTTCACTGAACAGGTAACTCGTACTACTGCCGGGGGAATGCCCTACCGCTTACTTGTAGCGGTAGACGATCCGGCCTTTGGTCAGGTCATAGGTCGAAAGCTCGACCACGACCCGGTCCTCGGGAAGGATCCGGATGTAGTGCTGCCGCATCTTGCCGCTGATGTGAGCAAGGACGCGGTGGCCGTTCTCCAGTTCAACCCGGAATGAGGCGTTCGGCAGTGCTTCCACTACCCGGCCCTCGACCTCGATAGCGCCATCTTTCTTGCTCATATCCTCCGCAATCTGGTGCATGTGTCGGCCGCATTCGCACCAGAGAACTCTCGTTCCACGGCGGTCTTGCAGACCTGGCTTGTTAAAGCAGGAATCAATCCACGCCCTGGGCAATCTCCCGTTTCCGCTGGTCAGCGGATCCCGGACCTACTCGTTCTGGGCACAGACCTGCCCCACTCAGCGTGAACTGATGGGGCGAAGACAAGATTCAATCAACGTCCGCGACGCGGGGATCTCCGGTGAGTTGGTACCGATACCCCAGAACACGCAGATGCAACATGCTTGCCGACGGACAAGTCTACGTCGAAATGCCTGATAGAACCAACTTCCTACCAAGTGCCGCCGCTGCCATCGCCACCGCAAGCCCGTACGTTGAGGCCATGACTGAAGTTCCGGGAATGCGGCAGGCACGGATTGAGCAGCTTGAAGCAGACATCGCAAAAGTCCTGCGCCGGGTGGGCGGCACGATGGATCTCCCGCGACTCGTCTTCACCTTCGCCGGCCTGAACGGGACCGGCACAGCGACGCTGTATGACCCCGCGTCGGTGGCAGGCGGGGTCCCGATCGGTTTGGCTGACAGCAGCTATCGACGCCTTGATGCCGATCAACTACCGATGGGGTCGCTGCTGGAGCTGCGAGATTTGAGGTCCGAGCCCGGAACGGGCGCCTGGTTCTCCGTCGTGGCGCGGGTTGGCGGGGCCGGGGCCGGGGAGATTGGCGAGGTCGGGGCCGGGGAGATTGGCGAGGTCGGAGCCGGGGAGGTCGGGGATTATTCGTTCACCTACAACTACGACCGGCGGATCTACTACAACTCACCCGCCCCAGAAATGGATATGCCACCGGAACACTCGGCTCCGGACCCGACCAATCAGGAATATCTGGACGATCTGCGCCGCTACCCCCGGAATGCGATGTCGTTGCCGGCCTGGTATCCACGGATGCCCACCACGGCCGCGATGCAAGTGCCGGTCCCTGATGTCGCCACCACAATGACCTCACCCGTCGAGCGGGCCGCACTCAGTGCCGAAGCTTCACCGTTTCCGGTGGAATTATCTGTGTTGGAGGGTTCGGCGGCCTGGGTTCTCATTGCGCGGGCAGTCAAAGTCCACGCCGTGGCAGTTCTGACGGCGAACGACCCCCAGTGGGAACACGACGGTGACAACCAATGGGTGTCGACCATGATTTTCGACTTGGTGTACGAGGAAAAACTGGTCGGCGCAACTGCCGGCGGGGTGAAGGCACTGTGGCGTGTGGGAGCGCCGCTCTTCCCGGATCGGATGTTGGACCACCTCGCGGATGCTGAATTGGTCAGCGCCCCTTCTGCAGATCTGGAAGCGTTGCTGGAGGATGTCTGCGACGTCATCGGCGACCTGATCAACCATCGACTCGCTGCTGCCGCCGGCTGGCTCGACTGAAGGTTCTCCACCACGGCACAACGGTTTCGTCACCGTACATCGGCTACAACTCTGGTGTGGTGACGAAGTCGGCGTGTGGTGACGAAGTCGGCATGTGGTGACGAAGTCGGCATGTGGCAAAGAAGTCGGTGTGTGGTTACGGAGTCATTGTGCGGTGACGGTGGCGGTCGTGATGCGACGGGACAGCGGGACGGCCGCCAGGGCTACCGCGCCGAGTAACAGAAATGCCGCAGCCGGGTGACCCAGTAACTGCTGGCACGCCAGGGTGATGATCACGCCGCCGGCGTTACTGGCCAACCAAATGATTGCCGCCACCGTCGCGGCCGCCTTCAATCCACGGCTTTCGGTCAGCTCCAGGACTATCGGCAGCGCCGGCAGCAACATGAAACCCAACAGCGCGGCAGCAACGAAACCGATACCGAGCCCGGGAATCACGGCCAACGCGACACAGCACAGAGCCGACATCCCGGCAGCGATCTGCAAATATCCGGCCGGTGAAGTGTGGCGGGCCACCATTGGCGGCCACACCAGGCAGCCCAGAAAACCGGCCACAATCATCGTCAGCAAGATCCCTCCGGAACCGGCGGGGCTCACCCCCGCCGGCGCCAGCAATGGCTCGAGCCAGGTGGTCAGCGCGATGAAGCAGCCTGATCCCAGGAGCACCAGCGCAGCCAGCAGTGGGACTCCGGCCTGACGCCAAGCGGTATTGAATGCCCTCGTCGGTGGGGCGCTCGCCGGTGCCTGGCAATTCGCTTCGATCGCCGCCCAACTCACCGGCGGGCCAAGGGTGAGCAGGAGCGCGGCAGCGGCCACCACCGAGAACACCGCACCGATGAGCACCAAGGTCGGCAGCTGATCCGAACTCGAGAACACCGTCCCCAGGAGCAGAGCCAGAATCATGCCCAAAAAGGTGCATCCGGTAGCAATGGCAATTCCCAGAGGTCGCGATCTGGAAGGCAGATATCCGGTGGCCACCTTGGTCACCGCGGTGAGCACCAGCGGTTGCGCGAGAGCCACCATCAGCTGCCCGGCCATGGCCTGCTCAAATCCATCGTCGAACACTTTGAGCAGGGCGCCGCAGGCTGTCAGTGTTGCCCCGACCAGCAGCGCCGGACGAAACCACCGATCCAACGCGATACCGGCCGGAATTGCCAGCACCACGTAGACCAGGGGGAAGACCTGGGTGAGCCACCCGATCGCTTCCACCGATACCTCCCAGCGGCCCGCGGCCACCGTGGTCACCGGCGCGTAGGTCAGCCAGACCAGTTGGGTGGCAGCCACTACCGCGCTGAAGGCACCGAGCACCCACCAGCCGGACAGTCGGAGATGGGTCATCGGTGCGGTGCTTCCTCACGGCTCTGGCGGCGGCGCAGTCACGCCACTGTAGGTGAACCCGGGGCACGCCGATCAGCTGGGTTCTCTTGCCTCCAACACAGCAACGCCCCCGAGAGCCAACAGATAGCCGGCCATCCCACCAGGGGTACGTCCGATCAATCGGCCGCTCGTCAGCACCGGACTGGCTCCGGTTGCCATCACCCGGGCCCCCATCGCCCGGACCCGCTCGACCAGTTTCACGTCCTCGTGCTCGGCAATCGACGCAAACCCGCCGGCCCCGCGGTAGGTGTCGCTGCGCACACCCATATTGGCGCCGTGCATATGCGGGTGACCGTCAGTGAATTGATGGCGCCCCAGCCAACGATGCAATACCGACGGGGGCAGCTCCGCCTCGTCCGGCCGCACCGTCCCCAGGAGCAGGTCCACTCCGGTACGGGCTGCCGTGAGGTGCGTGCGAAGCCAATCCGTTGGGACCAGGGTGTCGGCGTCGGTACACGCAATCCAGTTCC
>JBBSUU010000326.1:0-4239 GCA_038234115.1 Mycobacteriales bacterium | reverse complement strand
TTATCCGGGTGGCGCCACCGCGCTTCATCACCGAACTTGGCTTCGTGGACCTGTCCCAGCAATACGGGATGGGTCTGTACGGGCCAGTGGGAACCGGGGCCTCGGATCAGTTCGCGGCGATGCCGTCCATCCACGTTGGCTGGGCGGCTGTCGTCGCGCTGGGTACTTTTGCCATGACCCGAAGCCGGTGGCGATGGCTCGTGGTGCTGCATCTACCGGTCACCATTTTCGTGGTCACCGCGACAGGCCATCATTGGTGGCTCGACGGTGTGCTGGCCCTGCTGATCCTGGGCGCGGGGTTGGCCCTGGACACCGCGATCCGCAGGCGAAGTGCTGACCGGGTGAGTTCGGCAAAGGTGCCGGACGCCAGCCGCGTTGCCTGATCGCCGAATTCGACGAAGCAAATAAGATTGCCGGACTCTTGCGCTGCTCGTGATTAACGAACGCCAATACTGGGCAAGATCCCGATATGGGAATCTTGGTAGCACTTCTGGTCATTTGGTTGATTGTCACGGTCGCTGGATTCGTGATCAAAGGGTTGGTCTGGCTGGCCATCATCGGTTTGGTGTTGTTTGTCGCCACCGCCGTATGGGGCTTCATCAAGCGCAAGACCGGTGCTGGATCCAGCTGACGTCATTGCGCCCGAACACCTCTAGGAAATGAAAAGAGGAAACACCGTGAACGATCCCAACAATCCTGCCGCTGCGCCTGCAGGTGTTTCTGATCCGGCACTCTCCGACGAGCTCGGAAGCGATTGGACTGACGAGGGCGGGGCAACGCCGCACGGACCCGCCACCGACTTCATCGCTGATGAGCCGGCCACGGATACCGGTACCGCCTATGAGTCGGCTGATCCGAACGCTTCCGTGGTGACCGGAGAGGGCCCGCGGGGAGATGTGCATCTGCTGACCAATCTGGCCTCGGGTCATACCTTCGAGGTGTGGGTATCTCCCGGCCAGGATTTGCTCGCCTGCGCGTTGGCCGAACTGGAAAACCACAATCTCCCGGCAGCGGTGGCGAAAGGGTTTTACCTTTCGCTCTATCCGCACCACTGACATCACCGGTCCCGCAAGGGTCCAAAGATCGCCTCCAAAGCTGCGGCTACACTGCTGTACCCGCGGCCTTGGAGGGATCTCCGAACTTCCGGATTGCCCTGGCCCGCCGCCGTTGATCGAGAAGTGACATCACCGGTGTTGCGGCCACCCCGTGAATGATGACGGAGCCAAGTACCACCAGGGCCACCATCGACCACACCCGCTGGCCGTCGACGAAGCTACCGTGCGATAGGGCAAACGCCACGTAGAACAGCGACCCGATGCCGCGCACACCGAAGAAGGCGATGACCGTGCGTTCCCTCGGCCCGGTGCGTCCCCGCATCAGACCGAGCCAGCCGGCGATCGGGCGGATCAAGAGTAAAAACGCTGCTGCTACTGCGATCTCGGGCCATCCGATACCGTCGAGCAGTCCGCGGGTGAGGGCGCCACCGAAAAGTATCAGGATGAGAACGGTCAGCAGGCGTTCGATCTGCTCGACGTATTGATGCAGTACCCGGTGGTAGCCGTGCGTGCGCTCGGCAGATCGGATGACGCAAGCGCAGACGAACACCGCAAGGAAGCCATAACCATGCGCCAGTTCGGCGGCTCCATAAGCGATAAAGGTGGCCGCGAGTGCGACGAAGCCCTCAGCGTGCTCGGCCAGCCGAAGCCCCTCCCATGGTGCGGAGAAGAACAACTTCCTGAGGAGGAAGCCCACCAGTACCCCGACCGCAACACCCACTACCAATCGCAACCCCAGATCAAGCCACAACCACTTCGGCAGCCAGCTGCCGATACCGGCGGTGGATGACAGGCTCATCGCGATGGCGGCATAGGTGAACGGGAAGGCCAAGCCGTCGTTCAGGCCGGCTTCCGAGGTCAGCGCAAAACGGGCCTCATCCTCTTCGGGGTCTTCACCCTCCAAAGATGGCTCGGCCACCTGAACTTCACTGGCGAGCACTGGGTCGGTGGGAGCCAATGCGGCAGCCAGCAGCAAGGCGCTTGCTGTGCTCAGGCCCAAAAAAGAGGTCCCCAGCAGCGCCAACGCCGCAATCGAGAGCGGCATGGTGATACCCAGCAGCCGCCACGTCGTCGCCCAACGTCGGAATCCGACCTGCCGGTTCAGGGCCAAGCCGGCACCCATCAGCGAGATGATGACGCAGGCCTCTGTGAGGTGGGTCGTGAAGTCGCTCTGTTCGAGCGGGTTCGGTGACGGCAGAGCCGGGATCAGCCCGAAGGCCAACGCGCCCACCGCTACAAACACCATCGGCATCGAAATGGGCAGCCGACCCAACAGTCGGGGTAGGAGCGCAGCGCCGAGCGCAGCGATCCCAATACAGGCATAGACAACTCCGGACAGATTCACCCGGACCGCTTACCCATCCCGACCCTTGTGCAACCGCGTGCAGGTCATCGTGGTCGGCTGAGTTCGACGATCTGCGCAATCGACCAAGGGCTGAACGCATAGGGCGCCATCGGGGCGGCAGCTGCCAGATCGTCCCAGTCGGTCCACTGGGTTTCCATCACCTCACCGGGCTCGGCCCGAAGTTCGGACGCATCCTCAACGACCCCGAAAAAAACCGGACAGATTTCGTTCTCCCAGACCCCGCTGGCATCGCGCGCCCGGTAGGCGAATGTTGGAAGCACGCAGTCCAACTCGGCAATTTCCAGATTGAGTTCGTCTTTGAGTCGGCGAGTGATGGCTGCCTCGGTGGGCTCACCCGGAACCGGGTGACCACAGCAACTATTCGTCCACACCCCTGGCCAGGTCAGTTTCGTCAGTGCCCGACGCGTCATCAGAACCCGACCGGCCCGATCGAAGGCGTACAGCGAGAACGCGAGGTGCAAGGGAGTGTTGTCGTGGTGCACCAGGGATTTGCGCTCGCTGCCGATGGCGTTGCCATCACTGTCCAGCAGCACCACATGACTATCGTCAACTTGTTTCGGCCGGCCCGCCAACTCTGATTCCACCGGAGCGTCTTGGGTCCTGGGGTCGTGCAGCCTCACCATCGCTGGCCAACCTTCCTCGCCGTTCACTATTTTCCGTTTTTTGCACGCAATGCATGCACGCCGTTGAGCCGACTGGGAAGGAAAGAGATACCCGACGAATCAACGAACCTGCCGTTCGGCGCGCGCGACGCCGGGCGTGCTGTCCCTACCCCGAGCTCTACCGCGAAATGCACCAGATCGGATGCGGGCAGGGCGCATCGTCCCCCGTGATGCTTCTTACCCAAATACGAGTTTCAACATGCCTTACCTGGGTACCAGCAGCTCATGCGAACAGTTCCCGGCCGGACCGAATCAGTCATCATCATCGGCGCAGGCCTGGGTGGTCTATCTGCGGCATTGCGCCTGGCCGGGGCCGGTCGCAAGGTGACGGTGATCGAGAGAGAATCAGTCCCGGGCGGCCGGGCCGGCCGGCTGGAGCTCGGTGGTTACTCCTTCGATACCGGTCCCACCGTATTGACCATGCCCGAGTTAATCGAAGATGCCTTCAACTGTGTGGGCGAAAGCATGAACGATCGCCTCGAACTGATCAGGGTGGACCCCGCCTACCGGGCGCGGTTCGCCGACGGAACGACCCTTGACGTGCACGCCGACTTTGACGCGATGACGGCAGAAATTGCCGACAAGTGTGGCCCTGCCGATGTCGATGGCTACCGTCGCTTTGTGGAGTACCTGCGCAAACTCTACGAACTCGAACGCCCCCATTTCATCGATCGCAACCTCGACAGCGTCACCGAGCTGATCGGACCATCGGCCGTCAAACTGCTGGCAATGGGCGGTTTACGTAAACTCGCCCCGGTGGTGAACAAGTTCCTGGTGGATGATCGGCTTCGGCGGATTTTTTCCTTCCAGGCCATGTACGCCGGTTTGGCCCCGCAGGAAGCGTTGGCCATCTATGCGGTGATTTCCTACATGGACTGTGTCCGGGGGGTCTACTTCCCGCGCGGCGGCATGCATGCTTTGCCCATGGCGATGGCTGCGGCGGCGACCGCTGCCGGGGTGAGCTTCCGCTACGACACCAGTGCCGCCCATATCGAGGTTCATGCGGGTCGGGCCGGTGCGGTGATCCTGGACAGTGGGGAACGGCTGACCTGCGACGTGGTGGTGGCCAATGTTGATCTCCCCATGGTGTACCGGGATCTTCTCGATCCGAACTACACACCGGCAGCCGTGAAGAAGCTCAACTACTCGCCGTCCT
>JBBSUU010000325.1:0-4246 GCA_038234115.1 Mycobacteriales bacterium | reverse complement strand
TCTGTCGAAAGCTGGCGGACCTTGCTGATGGATCCGAAGTGACGAGCACCGGTTCGAACTGACAGCATGAACTGGATGGTCGATTCTCGCTTGTGAACTACAAGCGACAAACACGAACCAGCTGGACGAGATAAAGGACGCGCACCAACGATGACGGCTGTGAACGGAACAGGCTCGAACGAGCAGGCACCACTCAAGTTGTGGGGCGGCAGGTTCGCCGGCGGGCCAGCCCCGGAGATGGTCGCCCTGAGTGCTTCGACCCATTTCGATTGGCGGTTGGCGCCCTACGATATTGCCGGCTCCCGAGCGCACGCTCGAGTGCTGTGCGCCGCCGGCCTGCTCACCACCGACGAACTCGACGGCATGATCGGCGCGCTCGACCGGCTGGCGCTGGACGTCGAAGCCGGATCGTTCAACGCAACGGCGGCCGATGAGGACGTACACACGGCGTTGGAGCGCGGCCTGATCGAACGTGCCGGTACCGAGCTCGGCGGCAAGTTGCGAGCCGGTCGTTCTCGCAACGATCAGGTCGCAACGCTTTTTCGGGTGTACCTGCGAGATGCCGCTCGTCGGGTAGCGCTGCTGGTCACCGACCTGCAGGGGGCCTACCTCGACCAGGCCGATATCGCCGGTGCGGCCGCCATGCCCGGACGAACTCACTTTCAGCACGCGCAGCCGGTGTTGTTGGCCCATCACCTGGCTGCGCACGCACAGGCGCTGGCCAGGGATCTGGATCGGCTCAAGGACTGGGACAAGCGGGCTGCGATCTCCCCGTACGGGTCCGGCGCGCTGGCCGGGTCCTCCCTGGGATTGGACCCAGCGGCCATCGCCAAGGAACTCGGACTCGACGTACCATCGGCAAACTCCATTGATGGCACTGCTTCTCGGGATTTTGCTGCTGAGTTGGCATTCGTTCTTGCAATGTTGGCGGTGAACATCTCGCGCTGGGCCGAAGAGGTGATCATCTTCACCACCGTGGAGTTCGGTTACGCCAAGTTGCACGACTCCTATGCAACCGGGTCCTCGATCATGCCGCAGAAGAAGAACCCGGATATCGCTGAGCTGGCGCGCGGAAAGACCGGCCGGCTGATCGGAAATCTGACCGGTCTGTTGGCGACGTTGAAGGCCCTGCCGTTGGCTTACAACCGGGATTTGCAGGAGGACAAAGAACCATTGTTCGACTCGATCGAGCAACTGGAACTCCTGCTGCCGGCGGTTACCGGGCTCACTGCGACCCTGACATTCAATTTGCCGCGAATGGCCGAAATGGCTCCGGCCGGGTTCTCGCTGGCCACCGATATCGCCGAATTTCTGGTCCGGGAGGGTGTTGCTTTCCGGGTCGCTCATGAGGCTGCGGGGGAGTGCGTTCAACTTGCCGAGTCTTCCGGCCGCGATCTCAACGATCTGACGGATGCGGAATTTGCCGGCATTGATCCGGCGTTGACACCCAAGGTTCGGTCGGTTCTCACTGTCGCCGGCTCGATGGCTTCGCGTGACGCTGTCGGCGGCACGGCGCCGGTTCGCGTCCGGGAGCAAATTGCCGAACTTCGGCAACAGATCGCTGCCGACCGAGACTGGATTGCCCACTAGCCGGTCGCCGACCAAGACGTGCGGTCGGGCAGCGTAGCGACCTTGTTTTGCTGGTCGAGCGACGTCCAGATCCTGCTCGCCCGTCGAGACTCACTTTTCCCGAAAGGGGTTCCGAATGCCTACCTCGATCGGTCGCCGTCTTTCGCGTACCTTCTTCGCCCGTGACAGCCCCCTGGTCGCTTCGGACCTATTGGGTCGAATCGTCATCACCGGCGTCGGCCCAGACCGAGTTGCCGCACGCCTGACCGAGGTCGAGGCCTATGCCGGCGATACCGATCCGGCCTCACATGCCTTTCGGGGACCGACCCCCCGTAACGCCGTAATGTTCGGTCCGCCTGGCCACCTCTACCTGTACTTCATCTACGGAATGTACTGGTGCGCAAACATTGTCGTGGGCAAGCCCGGTATAGCAAGCGCGGTGTTGCTGAGGGCGGGCGAGATCGTCGAGGGACTCGAACTGGCGCAAATGCGTAGTTCCGGTCGGTTGCGACCGAATGAACTCGCCGCCGGCCCGGCCCGGCTCGCCTCGTGTCTCGGCCTGGGCGCCGTGGGGCGCACCACCGCGATCAACGGATCTGACCTCTGCACTCCCGATTCGACGATGACCTTCCACGCTGGAACGTCGGTACCGCCTGACCAGGTTCGAGCCGGCCCGCGCGTGGGGGTCTCCACCGCTCACGAAGTGCCATGGAGATTCTGGATAGACGGCGATCCGACCGTGAGCAAGTATCGCCGCCACGTTCCGAAGCCGCGCACTGAGCACAAGTAGGAAACGGAGTTCTTTGGGTAGGGGAAGATGAAGCCGTGACTACGCCAGAACCGACCGACCAGCAGTCCGAGGTCTCCAGCGCGCTCTTTGATGAATTGAGCTGGCGCGGATTGATCTCTACCACCACCGGAGACACCGAACTGAAAGCGGCCTTCGAAGCCGGCCCCATTACCTTTTACGTCGGGTTCGATCCCACAGCGCCGAGCCTGCACATGGGTAACCTGGTCCAGTTGCTGACCGCACGAAGAATTCAGGGATACGGCCATTTGCCGTTGGGTCTGGTCGGCGGTTCAACCGGTCTGATCGGTGACCCCCGGATGTCCGGTGAGCGGGTGCTCAACAGCGCGGACACGGTAGCCGAATGGGTTCAACGGATCCGAGTGCAGGTGGAGAAGTACCTGGACTTCACCGGGGAAAATGCGGCCCAGATCGTGAACAACCTGGACTGGACCGCTCCGATGAGTGCGATCGATTTTCTGCGCGACATCGGAAAGTACTTCCGGATGGGGCGCATGCTCGCCAAAGACACGGTCGCAACCCGCCTCAAGAGCGATGAGGGCCTGTCATTCACCGAGTTCAGTTATCAAATTCTCCAGGGCATGGACTACCTCGAGCTGAACAGGCGTCACGGCTGCACCCTGCAAACCGGTGGCAGCGATCAGTGGGGCAATCTTACGAGCGGCACCGAGTTGATCCGCAAAGTGAGCGGCGCACACGTGCACGCACTGGCAACCCCATTGATCACAAAATCAGACGGAACCAAATTCGGGAAGACCGAATCCGGGACGGTGTGGCTCGATCCAGCCATGACCAGCCCGTATGCGTTCTACCAATTTTGGATCAACGCCGACGATCGGGATGTTGACCACTACCTCAAGGTTTTCAGCTTCCGGAGCCGTGCGGATATCGCAGCGCTCGCTGAATCGACAGCATTGCGTCCGCAAGCGCGGGAAGCCCAACGAGCGTTGGCGTCGGAAGTGACCACGCTCGTTCATGGGGAAAATGCGACTGCTTCGGTAATCGCCGCAAGTACAGCACTTTTCGGGCGGGGTGACATCGCTGCCGTTGAAGGGTCGACGTTGGAAGCGGCGCTGGCCGCTACCGGGTTCGTTGAGGTGACCGGCGAACTACCGAATGTCGTCCAGTTGTTGCAACTGACAGGTCTGGCCACGTCGAACTCGGATGCCCGCCGAACCATCAGCGAAGGTGGGGCCAGCATCAACAACACTCGGGTCAATGACCCGGATCATGTTCCGCTGGTTGGAGACCTGTTGCACGGCCGATGGTTGGTCCTTCGTCGTGGCAAGAAATCGGTGAGCGGGGTCAAGGTCAACTCCTGACCCGAGCCACGAAGGGGATGGATCGCGTCGCGAGCCGGCCTTGCTTGTGTCTGAGGCCACAGCGCAATATCGGGCCGCAATGGGCGTTGCGCGGGCGGCAAAAACTCTCAGATGCCTACCCGGACCTGCACAAATCAGGCATGCGATGCCAGAAACGCCATGATTTGACTCGATGTTCAAGAGCCCGTAACTTTCTCAATGCACCACGGAGAAACGAACGAGATGAGCCGGCCGAGAGGCCAGTCAGTCAGGTCGGACCGGATGCCAAGCCCCGATGCAGTATCTCCCGCAAGGGAGAGCCGGTCCGTGTGACCAACGGCTGATCGGGGATTGCGTTTGAAAGCAGTTGCAGGATAACAAGTTTCACCTACAAGCGAATCCGAAGCCTGGACCGCAGGGTTGACACGGAAGATCCGAACGGCTAGCGTAAAGCAGGTTGCCCCGGAGGGGAATCGGAAGATTCTTGATGGTGTTGCATCTGTTCTTTGAGAACTCAACAGCGTACCGAAAGTCAGTGCCAAAATTGTTTTACCCCGGCGCGCTTTCG
>JBBSUU010000324.1:0-4251 GCA_038234115.1 Mycobacteriales bacterium | reverse complement strand
GGAATGGACAAGGTTGGCCAGGGAGTCGGAACGCCGACGATTCACATCAACGGCGTCGCCTTCTTCGGGCCGGTGCTGACCCGGATTCCCCGCGGCGAACAGGCCGGTCAGCTCTGGGATGCGACTGTGACCCTGGCGTCCTACCCGTACTTCTTCGAGATCAAGCGAGAGCGCACCGAATCCCCGCGCTTCGACTGACCACATGCCCCGTTGATGGTGCGGAGCCGAGATCCGAGGTGATCTCGCCTCCGCTCGGTCATCTGCGGGGCGGCCGGTTCGACCAGCAAAAGCGCCGCCGCATCCTGGAATGAGCTCAGATGCGTGCATCCGGCACCGCAGTATGGAACGGTTGTCTTTTGTTCGCGATATTCGCAGAAGCGCTGGGAGTTGGCCATGGCCGAGCACACGAATTCCGCAGGTATTCCACTTCCGAAGGACTTGCGGTCCGGTCCGGTGGTCGTGGGCGTCGATGCCGCGGAGTATTGCGGAAGACCGATCCGGGCTGCCGTCTTTCTGGCCAGATGCCTTGATCGCCAAGTACTCCTGATCCACGTTCGGCGCCGGGTGATGCCGCTGGTCGAGGGTTTCGTGCCGATGCAGGAAGACATGGCTATGTCGGAGGCGTCGGAGAAAGCGATGGAAGCCGAACTTGCCGACGCGCTGGTCGCATCCGGGGACCTGACCGACGTCGAGTGGGAACTGGTATCCACCTACGGCGAGGCCGCCACCGAAATCATCAGGATCGCCCACGACCGCGACGCTGCTTGCGTGGTCGTCGGCAAGAAGCACACCGGGTTTGCCGAGCTCCTGCATCGCATCGCTTCCGGATCGGTATCGCGGGCCGTGGTGGCTTCGCAAAAATTCCCGGTAATGGTCGTGCCGTGAGTCGTAGCCGAATGCTTTGTTCGGTGGGCCGTCGCGAAATGCCGCGCAGCGGCCTGCGACACTGATCGGCATGCGTATCTACCTGGGCTCTGATCACGCCGGTTTCGAGTTGAAATCCGCGGTCGTCGAGCACCTCACACAGGCCGGTCATGAAGCCGTCGATCTCGGTGCCCACACGTATGAACCGCTGGACGACTACCCCCCGTTCTGCATCGAGGCCGGACGGCGCGTGGTGGCCGATGCCGGGAGCCTCGGGGTGGTCATCGGCGGGTCCGGCAATGGTGAGCAGATCGCCGCCAACAAGGTGGCCGGCGTCCGTGCCATCCTCGCTTGGTCGATCGAGACGGCCACCCTGGGCAGGCAGCACAACAATGCCAACGTCATTTCCATTGGCGGCCGGATGCATGACGTGCCAACGGCTTTGAGCTTTATTGATGCCTTCATCAGCACCGATTTCTCGCATGATCAGCGTCACCAGCGTCGCATCGATCTGGTGTCGGACTATGAAGCGGATCCGAAGGATCAGAGACTTCTCTGATTCGGGGCGGTGCGGGGTCAGAAACCCTTGCCGGTGTGCCGCTGACGATCCCCGCGGCGGGTCGGGCGCTCCTGGCGTTGTTCCGGTGCGACCTTGCGCGAGGCAGGAAGCGGCTCCGGTGGTGTGTAGTTCCGCCGCACGATCACCAAATCCCGCTCGGCCTCGGCCATATCTGCTGCCGTCGGTGATGCAACATCACGGGCTCGAAGTGCGGCAGACCAACTGACCTGGGTTCCTCTGGTGGTCACCAGCCCCCGGAGCGCTCTTTCGGACAATTCGTTTCGCCGATCGCGGGCGCTGCGTGGGACATTCTCCGGGTCCCGGGAGCGCATGGGCGGCGGTTGGACGTGATGAGGTTCCGCCGGGCTCGATGCGGGCTGGTTGGGTTCGACATGATTGACGGAGTGCCGCACGTGCGAGTCGGGGGTCCCGGCCGCGTCGGCCGGCTGGTGGCCTTGGTGGCCCCGCGCCCGGTGCCGGCTGCGGCGCTCATCTGTGGGATGTGCCGTCGATGACTGATCGTCGTCGGCGGGCGGTGCTGCTGACGTCACTATGGCTGCCGCTGTTGCCGCTGCCGTCGCCTCGGTGGCTGCGCGGCGGGGTTTGCGTGGTCGCTTTCGTTCCGCGCGCTCCAGCCGAACTTCCTGCTGGCTGGTCTTGTCCGGGCTTCGGTTATCTGAACTTCGAGTGTCTGGGGCCGGCTCTTCCCCGCCGGAGCCAGGCCCAGCGTCACTGGGTTGAAGCGCAATGGGTTGCGGTGGACCCTGCGCCCGACGTGCGCTGCGCCGTCGCCGGGGTGGACCGGCGGGCTCTGGGGGATTTGCCATGGGATTGAGCATGCCCTATCCGGAAGTCCACTGCGAATACCCAGCCGGCGCCACCGAAAATTTTCACCCCAGAAAGGGGGTGGGTCGGCGGGTCGGGCCGGTCCGCCAAGTCGACGGGAATCAGTGAGCTGCAGTAGCTTTCGGCTCCGGCTGGCCGATGTCCGCCAGCAGAGCGGTGAACCAATCAGTGCTGAGGTCGAAGGCCTTGCCACCTTTGAGGCGGGAGAACTCGATCGCCCGCAGTTGATTGCCGGCTTCCTCGTCGTGTCCGATACAGCCCGATTCGGCGCGCAGCGCACATTCCACCGCGTAGTCGGTCATGGACTTGATCAGCCGCAGATCCTCGGCATTGGCCGGCGCTGCCCTGGAGTAGTAACCGGACTTCTGCACCATCACCTTCTCGGCGCCGAGTTTCTCGGCGAATTGTTTGGCAAACCAGGCTCCGGGGTTGACGGTGTCGAGTTTGACGTGTCCGAAGGGGTCGCGTCCGACGGGCGTTCCAGCAGCTTCGAGTTGGCTGACGATGGTATCCATGCCGGCCCCCTCGGACAGGAAGATGGTGACATTGCCGACCCGGTCCATCACCTCGCGCAGGCGGGCGGCTTCGTTCTCCAGGTCGAATTCGGCCTCCGGGACGTACACGGCGTGGATATCCCAGGCCTCGAGCGAGAGCCCGATCTCGGGGAGCCAATCCTGGGTGTCGAGCCACTTGCGGTAGGACCTGGCGGTGGCGGCGGTGAGCCAGCCGCAGTGGCGACCCATGACTTCGTGCACGATGAGCATTCGGGAGCCGGAGTTGTGCTCGCCGATGATGTTTCGGGCAAACTCGGCGCCCTGTTCGGCCGCGGTCCAGGCACCGAGGGACTGCCGGATCGGGATGACGTCATTGTCGATGGTCTTGGGCAGCCCGACAACGGTAAGGGCGTAATCATTCTCGGCCAAATAGGCGGCCAGGTCCGCTGCTGTGGTGTTGGTATCGTCGCCGCCGATGGTGTGCAGCACGTCAACTCCGTCAGCCGTCAGTCTTTCCGCAGCTACCTGCAGGGGGTTGTCACCCTCCTTGACCAAACCGCGCTTGAGAAGATCCTTGGCGTTGGTCAGTTTGACCCGTGAGTTACCGATCGGGGACCCGCCAAATCGGTGCAGGAGACCGGCTCCGGCGCGGATCTGGGGGGTGATGGTGATGTAGTCGGCCGAGAGAAGGCCCTGGTAGCCGTGCTTGTAGGCGATGATTTCGACGTCGGGAGCGAGTTCGGTGTAACGCTCGATCAGACCTCCCACAGCCGAGGACAAACAGGGGGCGAATCCACCTGCGGTGAGCAGGGCAACCTTACGTACGGTCATTTGTTGTTCGGGCCTTTCGATTGACAAATTCTGAAAGGACGCGCAGAACCGCATCCGGTCTTCGTGCCCGCAGAGAGCTTACTTGCCGTGGGTGTCCGGCCGTTTTGAACGTGCTGAACCGACGTGCATGACCAGGAGGTAGAGACCGCCGGCCACCAATGCCCAGAAGGCGGCACTGATCCCGGCAAAAGTGACGCCGGAGGCTGCCACCACGAAGGTGATGGCCGCCGCCTCCCGATGATCGACATCGGCCAGCGCGCTCGCCGCCGCGCCGGCGAAGGAACCGAGAAGGGCAACGCCCGCGATGGCAGCGATGATGCCGGCCGGCGCTGCCACCGCAACTGCCGACACCGCCGCGGCCAGTGGACCGAAGGCGGCAAAGGTAACCCCGTTGCTCACGCCGGCAATCCACCTGCGTTGGGGGTCCGGATGCGAACCCGGTCCGGCCGGGATGGACGCCGAGATGGCGGACAGGTTGATGGTGTACCCGCCGAGCCCGGCCGAGATCGCCGTCGCCCCACCGGTGTAGACGAGCGCTTGGGTGAGCGGGACCCGATACCCGAAGGACGCCATCACGGCGGTGCCGGCAATATTCTGACTGGTCATGGTGACCAGGTACAGCGGCAGGCCGATGGCGATCATGGCGCTGACGTCGAG
>JBBSUU010000323.1:0-4261 GCA_038234115.1 Mycobacteriales bacterium | reverse complement strand
CCGAGCACTTCGAAGTCGACGCCCACGAGCAGGCCCACACTTCTGGGCCGGGAAACTACACTCCGAAGGTCACCCGCGCGTTCACCTGCAACAATTGCGCCGCGGTCCTCTATAACCAGCGTCCGCTGCTCAAGCAGCCCGCCCGCTTGTGAAACCTTGCAGACCCGGATGGTGTGGACAGCCAGGTCCGCACCATTCGGTAACCGAGCACGGTCGATTCGCCTGCGTCAATACTGGAATGAGCTTGTCTGATACGAAGGTGAAGGCGACGCGTTGATGGCGGTCCGCATCCTTGCTGCGTTGGAGCCGGTGGACTCCGATGTCGACCTGAAAGACCCTGCTCAGCGGTCGGAGCTGCGCCGCAAACACGGCCTCGTATTGCTCGTCATCGCCGCCGGCGGAGCGCTGGGTGCGCTACTGCGCTACCAACTGGACCGCTGGTGGCCCTCGCCGGTTCCGCAATTCCCCTGGACCACGCTGCTGGTTAATGTCTCCGGGTGCCTGGTCATCGGCGGCGTCATGGTGATGATCACCGAAAGGTGGTCACCCCATGCGCTGGTACGGCCATTCGTTGGCACGGGGGTGCTCGGCGGATACACCACGTTCTCCACGTACGTCGTGGACATCGTGATACTCGTCCGCGCCGGTCATCTCGCGACCGCCGGCCTCTATCTGCTTCTCACTCTGATCGGTGCGCTGCTCGCAGTGACCCTCGGCATGTTGATCACCCGGCGCATGCTGAAAGTCGAAAAGGTTTTATGAACAGCACCGAACCGACGTTCATCGACACCTCGTGTCACAAACGTGTTTGGCTCACGGAACGACCGGCCCACCTGTGAGCGGCTACCTGCTGGTGCTGATCGGGGCTGCGATCGGCGCACCTGCCCGTTACCTGACCGACCGAATCGTTCAGACCCGTTGGAAAACAACGTTTCCATTCGGCACCCTGACGGTCAACGTGGTCGGCAGCCTCATTCTGGGGGTGATCATCGCCGCCACTGTGTCCGCAGCACCCACCAATCTGAACCTCCTTCTGGGCATCGGATTCTGTGGCGCCCTCACCACCTACTCCACCTTTTCCTACGAGACGGTGCGACTGCTGCAGGAACGAGCCACCAGCACGGCGCTGGCCAACGCCGTGCTCACCGTGATCGCGGGCCTCGCGGCGGCCACAGCCGGATTTGCACTCACCACGGTGATTGTCAACTGACAATGTCAGATCGGCAAAGCCCAATGCTGGATCATCAGGAACGTACAAGCACCTTATTCACGAGAAAGGCTGCCGCCAATGGACAAGGTCTCCGACGTCGACTCCACCGCACCGGTGGTCGTCGGCTGTGACGGATCGGATGGATCGGAGTTCACCATCGGATTCGGAATCCAGGAAGCTCGACGGCGCAACACTTCGCTACTGGTGCTCACGGCATTCGAACGGCCGATAGATCCCGACATCGACAGCTTCGACGTGCCGCAGAACCAGTTGAAACGCCAGGTCGAGCGCACGGCCGAGGCGTTCCTGGCTCTTGCGGTCACCCGGGTTGGCCCGGCGCCTGCCGAAACGCGGGTCATCGCCGTCGACGGTCAGGCCGCTCACACGCTGGTCAACATGGGCACGGCCGTATCGGTGATCGTGGTGGGAAGTCATCAGGGTGGATTCATGAGCCGGGTGCTGTACGGATCGACCGGCCGCGACGTTCTCAAACACGCCAAAGTTCCGGTGATCATCCTCCCGCAGATCACCTAACCGGGGACGGGCAGCTCGCGCCCGCTGGAGTCGATCGGCATCCCAGCCCGATGCCCGTGCGCGGCCGCAGGTGACCGGAGAGGTGAATGCACCGCAGTAGACCCCTTCCCACGGCGCATCGAATCCTCGATGCCCAGACCCCGAAAATGACACCACATGACCAATCCCGATCCCTTTGAGATCACCGCCCTGCACGCCTTGGAAATCCTTGACTCCCGCGGCCGCCCCACCCTGGCAGTCACGGCCACCCTCGCCGACGGGACGATCGCTCGGGCCGGGGTGCCCTCGGGGGCATCCACTGGGTCCGGTGAGGCGGTCGAACTGCGAGATGCCGATCCCGACCGCTATTTTGGCGCCGGCGTGCTCACCGCCGTCGGCAACGTCAACGGCCCCTTGTCCGACGCCGTCCTCGGGCGAACCTTCACCGACCCGGCGGAGGTGGATCAGGTGCTACGCGACACCGACGGCACACCCAATAAGTCCCGTCTTGGCGCCAACGCCATCATCGGGATCTCGATGGCCGTTTACCGAGCCCACGCAGCCAGTGCCGGAGTTCCCTTGTGGAGGGCCTTGGCCCCGGCCGGGGTGGAGCCCCGATTACCGGTGCCGCACTTCAACGTCGTCAACGGCGGCGCGCACGCCCCGAACAGCCTTGACTTCCAGGAGTTCATGCTCGCCCCGCTCGGCGCACCGAGCCTGCCCGAAGCGGTCCGGGCCGGCGCGCAGATCTATGCCACCCTCAAGAAACTTCTCGCCGCCGGCGGTTACGCCACCGGTCTGGGCGACGAGGGCGGCTTTGCCCCGGACATCACCGCCCCCGAAGATGTCCTGACGCTGCTGGTCCGGGCCATCACCGAAGCCGGTTACACCCCAGGACGTGAGGGAGTGGCCATCGCCATGGATCCGGCGGCCAGCGAATTCTATTCCGAAGGGGCCTATCACGTCGCCGGGCAATCCCATTCCGGCAGCGACATGATCGACCGCTACGAACAAATGGTTACTGACTTCCCCATCTGGAGCATCGAGGATGGCGTGGCCGAAAATGACGACGATGGTTGGATCTCCATCACCGCCCGCCTCGGCGACCGGATCCAACTTGTCGGGGACGACAACTTCGTCACCAACCCGGCGATTATTGCTGATGCCATCGACCACCACATCGGCAACGCCGCCCTGATCAAGGTCAACCAGATCGGCACCGTCAGCGAAACCCTTGAGGCCATGCGGATCTGCCGCGACGCCGGCTATGCCGCCATGGTCTCTCATCGCTCCGGTGAAACAGAGGACTCCTTCATCGCCGACCTCGCTGTCGGATCGGGCTGCGGTCAGATCAAGACGGGCGCACCCGCCCGCGGTGAGCGGGTCGCCAAATACAACCGATTGTTGGCCATTGCCGAAGAGAACCAGAGCCTGGCCTACGGCCCCAACCAGTGAACCGGCCGATGACCCACATCGTCCTGGGCGGCAACGGTGTAGCCGGGCGGGAGACAATTCGCGCTTTGGGTGATCGCGGCTTCGCCGCTCTTTCCCTGGGTCGCACCCCCTCCCCTGATCCCGACACCTCCTCGGTCATTGCCGATCTTGTCGATCCCCGTGCCACAGAGGAGGCACTCCACGGCGCCAGCGTTGCCTATCTCACCGCCGGACTGCCTTACTCCGACTGAGTTTGGGAGGCGACTTGGCGGAAGATGCTGGATGAGGCCGCGAGCGCACGTCGACTTGCCATGCCGTGGGACGCAGGGCTGACTTCTACGGTCCCGGGGCTACCACCAGTGTGTTCAACACCTGTGTGCTGGACAAGGCTGCGGCCGGTAAGACGCCGACCTGGTTCTTTGCTGCCGCCCAACCCCATTCCATGACCTACACGCGCGATATCGGCGACGCCCTGGCCATCCTTGGCACGGATCCGCGCGCCCGCGGGCGTACCTGCACCTTCCTACGGCGAGTCCAGCCCTGACCGGCGAGCAGTACATGAACATCGCCACCGCGAGCACCGGCCGCCAGCACACGATGAGCGCGCTCACCATGAGAATTGTTTCCCTGTTCAACAAGTCGGCCGCCGCAACTATCGAAATGGCCTATCAAAATACCGACCCCTACCAGTTCGACTCCACCAGGTTCGAGATCACTTTCGCGATGACCCCCACCCCCTACGAGAAAGGCATCGGCGACACGCTCGCAACAATCAAGAGTGTCCGGATCTGACCGCGTCGGGGGTGTCCCGGTTCTGCCCGCTGGTGGGTGCACACGGGGACTGGCTATTCCGGGTCTGGCCAATACGCCCAGACCCAGGTAGATCAAGCTCCCGGCCGAAGTCCAGCCGTCCTGGACACCTGTCAGGAGCATCCAGGCGAGCAGCCAGTAAAGCGCCAGGAACGGAAGCTCGTTCACCCAGAAGCCCAAGCAGAAACTGAGGAGTCCCAGCAGAGGCGGGCGAGGAATCGGCGCGATTGCCAGTAGCGCCCAGAGCGCCACCACTGCCACTGGGGAAACGTTTGGCATGTTCAGGGGGCCGTT
>JBBSUU010000322.1:0-4268 GCA_038234115.1 Mycobacteriales bacterium | reverse complement strand
GCTCGGCCTGATCGACCAGTTGACGCACCAGGTCGGCAGGGTAGGGGTCTTCCGGCCCGTCACCAGGGCCGCAGATCAGGTCGATCTGGTGGTCGAGCTATTGCTCGCTCACCCTGGAATGACCCAGACATACGATAGCGCAATCGGTATCACCTACACGGCGCTGCATGACAATCCGGATGAGGCGCTCTCGGAGATCATCAGTCGCTATCACCTGATGTCGGTCAGTTTTGATGTCGTCGTCATTCTCGGTAGCGACTACACCGATGTCTCCACCGGAGCTGAACTGGCTTTCAATGCTTCGGTGGCCGCGAACCTGGCCTCGCCGGTTGTCCTGGTGGTGCACGGCCGTGACCGGACGGTGGAGGAAATAGCGCTGGCGGCGGAGGTTGCGCGCGCCCAACTCGAGGCCTCGCACGCCAAGATCGTGGCGGTCATCGCCAACCGGATCGATCCCGGTCAGAAGGCGGCTGTCCTGGAACGGTTGAGCGCCCACGGCGGATTGGGCATCGGGGCCATCCCGGAAATGCCGATTCTGGTGGCGCCAACCTTCGGGGCCCTGATGCAGGCCTGTGGCGGAAAGCTGATTCGTGGGAATTCGGAGTGGCTCGACCGTGAGTCGCTGGGGTTTGTTGTCGCGGCGATGTCATTCCCCAATGTGCTGACCCGATTACACGAATCCATCACCGTCATCGCGCCCGGGGACCGCTACGATCTGCTGCCCGGGCTCTTGATGGCGCACCATTCCGGGACGTTCCCGCCGCTGGCCGGCATTGTGCTCACCGGCGGCTATATGCCTCCAGAACCGGTTCAACGGTTGATCCAAGGCGTCAAGGACGATCTGCCGATCGTGGTGTGTGATCTCGACACTTTCGAAACGGCATTCACTCTGGCCGGCGTGCGTGGACGGCTCACCGCACATTCTCGGGTGAAAGTGGAGACCGCCCTGCGGGTTTTTGCCGAAAATGTCGACGTCGCCGAACTCCTGCGGGTGATCAACCTGCAACACGGTGAAGTGATGACCCCCTTGATGTTTCAGTTCCGGCTGATCGACCGGGCCCGCGCGGATCGACGACACATTGTGCTCCCCGAGGGCAACGATGATCGGGTGCTGACTGCGGCGGATTCGCTGCTGCGTCTCGGAGTTGCCGAACTCACCATTCTCGGGGATCCGGATGAAATCCGCTCCAGGGCAAAAACTCTTGGCCTGAGTCTTGGCGAGGCAAATCTGGTGTCACCGGATGACCCGGAGCTGGTCGAGAGGTTTGCCCTCGAATACACCAGGCTGCGCTCGCACAAGGGTATGACCGTCGAGCGAGCCCGGCAGATCGTCACCGACGTGTCGTATTTCGGGACCATGATGGTGCACCTCGGTCTCGCCGATGGCATGGTTTCCGGTGCTGCTCACACCACTGCCCACACCATCAAACCGTCATTCGAGATCGTAAAAACGGTGCCGGGCACCAAGATTGTCTCCAGTGTCTTCCTGATGTGTTTGGCGGACCGTGTTCTGGTCTACGGCGACTGCGCGGTCAACCCCGATCCCACCGCCGAGGAACTCGCCGATATCGCAATCTCTTCCGCAGCCACAGCGGCGCAATTCGGCGTGCAGCCCCGGGTGGCGATGCTCTCCTACTCCACCGGTACCTCCGGATCCGGGGCCGATGTCGACAAGGTCAGAGCGGCAACAGAACTGGTGCGCCAACGGCGGCCGGATCTGATGGTAGAGGGCCCGATCCAGTACGACGCAGCGGTGGATCCGTTGGTGGCCCGCGCGAAGCTACCGAAATCTCAGGTGGCCGGCCCAGCGACGGTGCTGATCTTCCCGGATCTGAATACCGGCAACAACACCTACAAAGCCGTGCAGCGAAGCGCGAACGCCGTTGCGATCGGTCCGGTCCTCCAAGGACTCAACAGACCGGTCAACGACCTCTCCCGGGGCGCGCTGGTGGTGGATATCGTGAACACAGTGGCGATTACAGCGGTACAGGCGCAGTCAACTCCGAAGGGGGGACACCGATGATGGGCCGCAACATCCTGGTGCTGAACTGCGGATCGTCATCGATCAAGTACCAGTTGGTGAATCCGGGAACCGGTGTTGTGCAGGCCGGGGGAATAATCGAGCGAATCGGGCAGAAGGACGGGACCGTCACGCATCAATTCGGCGACCAGAAATTCACCGTGGACGGACCGATCGCCGACCACAGCGTGGGAATCACGTTGATGCGGAAGATGTTTGCCGACTCAGGTACGAGCCTGGAAGATTCGGGGATTGTGGCGGTGGGCCACCGGGTGGTCCACGGTGGCGCCAGGTTCTGCGAACCGGTTCTCCTGGATGATGCGACAGTGGCTGCTATCGAGGAACTTTCGGTTCTGGCACCGCTGCACAACCCGGCCAACGTCATCGGGATCGAGCGGGCCAGAGCTGCTTTTCCGACACTGCCCCAGGTAGCCGTCTTCGATACGGCGTTCTTCCGCGACCTACCCGCAGCGGCATCCACGTACGCCATTGACCATAAAGTGGCGGCCGCGCATCAGATTCGCCGGTACGGCTTCCATGGCACCTCCCACCAATACGTCGCCGGCCGGGTGGCGAAGTACTTGGAGCGCGACCCGGCCGATATCAATCAAATCATCTTGCATCTGGGCAATGGCGCATCAATTTCGGCCATCAGTGGGGGAGCGGCCATTGAAACCTCCATGGGGATGACCCCGTTGGAGGGCCTGGTGATGGGCACCAGGTCGGGAGATATCGACCCGGGGGTGCTGTTTCACCTGCACCGGGTGGCGGGACTTTCGGTTACCCAGATCGATGCACTTCTGAATCGTGGCTCAGGAATGCTGGGGCTCAGCGGAGTCAGCGACTTTCGTGACCTGCACTCGCTGATCCAAGCCGGCGACGCCGGGGCGCAACTGGCGCTGGACGTGTATTGCCATCGGGCCAAGAAGTACGTCGGTGCGTACTACGCGGTCCTGGGATCCGTTGATGCCATTACCTTTACCGCCGGAGTGGGCGAGAATGACTCGGTGGTCAGAGACCTGATAATGCGAGGGCTGGCGGGGCTGGGGATTTCGATCGACCCGGCGCGTAATGAAGTCCGGTCCAGTGAGTCAAGGGTGATTTCGCCGGTTGACTCGCCGGTCACGGTGCTCGTGGTGCCGACGAACGAAGAGTTGGCCATCGCCCGGGCAACTCTTGCGTTGGTGGACTGAGCCGGTGAGAACAAGGATTACCTTCAGAGCTCCTGGGCCCGGACGGAATCAGCTCGACCGGTTCGCATCTGCGCCATCCGATAGATGGCAACCGTTGCCGCGACTGCAATACCGCCGAGAATCCAGCCGGCGACAATATCGGTGAACCAGTGCACTCCCAGGTAGAGCCGGGTCCATCCAACCAATACCGACAGTGCGACAGCTGCCAGAACATAACTCCGGAGCGCTGCTTTGCTCAACGGGCCGGCAAAGCCGGCAAACAGCACCACCAGAATGCAACCGGTCAGGGATACGATCCCGGTCGCGTGCCCGGATGGGAATGACGGTTCCAAGGTGATGACGGCCTGTCCGGCGACATCCGGTCGTTGGCGTGGAACCAGAAATTTCGATAGTCGTACCAGCAGCCCAGAAAGTGCCGGACCGAGGAAGATGACCACAGCCGGTATCCAGGACCGGGTACGGACCGCGAAGAAACCGGCCGCCACCGCGGCCAGAATGGTCGCGCCGGCCGGACCGAAGACGTTCGTGATGACGATGACAACACTGGTCAACCAGGGGGTTCGGTGTGCGATGAAGTAGTCGTGCATCGGTAGGTCAAAAGTGTGACTGATCAAGCCATCAAAGCTCACGTCCACTGCCACCGCAACCAATGCCAGCAGAAGCGCACCCGCGACAGCCGCCGGAATCCACTGACTGCGCCGAGGGTATTGATGGGTGTCCGCGATGCGCGGCTTTCCCGCTGCCCTGCCGCGTCGAATCAGCTGGTGAATACTCCACAGCCCGATGCTGCCAAGGACAACGATGCTGAGCACATCCAGCCATAGCGGAAAGGCTGCCGACGGTGCAACTGGGGTATCCACACGAAACCTTTGCCCCATCGGAGGACTTTGCATTCGCCAGGTGGCGGGCCGCGTTGCGCTCAGAGCGCGGCCAGGGTTTGGACCACGATTGCCCAGGCAGGAGATCCGACGGTGATCAGCGAAAAATGGTCACCGGGCGTCATGGTCAGGGTGGCATCATCACCGACTGCCGCGGCGGCGCTCACATAGCTCTGG
>JBBSUU010000321.1:0-4295 GCA_038234115.1 Mycobacteriales bacterium | reverse complement strand
GAAGGCAAAAGGTATCTCCCTGTTCGCCGTCGAAACCGGCACCGCAGGCTTTGACCGCGGCCGCAAGCTCGACAAGGTCGGCCAGCCGGAATCAGATACCGCAGAACTATTCTTCACCGACCTGTTCCTCCCGGACGAGAATGTGATCGGCGAGATCGACAGTGGATTCATTTACATGATGCAGCGCCTACCGCAGGAGCGGATCGGCTCGGCGGTGTCCAACCTTGCCCACGCCCGGCAGATCCTGGACGAAACCCTGGAATACACGAAGCAGCGCAAGGCGTTCGGTCAGGCCATCGGCTCCTTCCAGCACAACAAGTTCCTGCTCGCCGAGTTGGTCACCCAGGTCGAGGTCACCCAAGCGTTTCTCGACCAATGCGTGCTCGCCCACACCAGGCAGGAATTGACCGCGGTGGACGCGGCCAAGGCAAAATGGTGGTCGGCCCAAGTGCAGAACGATGTTCTCGATGCATGTGTTCAACTGCACGGCGGCTATGGCTTCATGACCGAATACCGAGTGGCCCGCGCCTGGATGGACGCCAGGGTGACCAAAATCTGGGCCGGCAGCAACGAGATCATGAAAGAAATCATCGGCCGCGATCTGGGCCTGTAGCGAGTCTGCTCGCCTACCGAACAGCTGATGGTGTCGAGCAGGAGTCTGCAAGATGTTTCCGGGTTCTCCCGGTACTGGCTTGCCTGCTCGGTTTCTGAGTTCGGCACCTATTTCACCACCTTGGCAATCCAGGTGCTGATTGTGGTGCAACTCGGCGGGACCGCCACCGAGGTCGGTCTGGTGAACGCCGGTCGATGGTTGCCCTATCTACTGTTCGGGCTCTTCGCCGGAGTATTCATCGATCGGGTGCGACGTCGTCCGGTGTTGATCACCGCCGACCTGGCCCGAGGCATGGTGCTGTTGGCGGTGACGGTGTCGGCGCTCACCGACCGGCTCTCCATCGCCGCTCTGATAGCGCTGATGGCTGTTTTCGGGGTGTTCTCGCTGGGCGGTGATGTCGGCTCCCAGGCGCTACTGCCGTCCATGGTGCCCCCACAGTTGCTGACGCCGGCCCATGCGCGACTGGACCAGAGTTCAGCAGTGGCACAGACCTCTGGGCCCGGACTTGCCGGTGCACTGGTGGCCCTGGTCGGCGCGCCCTGGGCGGTATTGGTCGATGCGGTGTCCTACTTTGTTTCCGGTGCGATGGTGGCATCGATCAAGGTGGCCGAGCCCATGCAGGTTCGGGCACCGACCGGGACCATTCGTAGCGACCTCACCGAGGGCCTGCGCTGGGTCTACCGGCACCCCACGCTGGCGCCGATGGCCCTGACCACGCACCTCTGGTTCATTTTCAGTGCCATCGCCGGTGTCGTGATGGTTCCTTTCGTTCTCGATACGGTGGAACTGGGTCCGTTTGCCCTGGGGTTGGCTTTTTCGCTGGCCGGAGTTGGCGCGCTGGTCGGAAGCTCGGTGGCCGCCGGTGTTGGTGCCAAATTCGGGGTCGGCCGAGTGGTGGCGGCTTGCCACCTGCTGGCTGCCCTTGCCTTCGCGGTCATGGCCCTGGCAGTGCTCGGCTGGGGAGGCTGGGTTTTGGTCGGAACCGGGCAGTTGCTGCTGGGCCTGTCGATGGGGGCTTCGAACGCCAACGAAATGGGCTATCGGCAAACGGTGACACCGGATCGTCTACAGGGGCGGATGAATGCCACCATACGGTCCACCAACCGGGCGATGATCGTCATCGCCGCCCCGCTCGGTGGTCTCCTGGCAGATGCGATCGGCTATCGAACAACCCTGTGGATCGTCGCCGCGGGAATGCTCACAGTTGCGCTGGCCGTTCGACTCTCCCGTTTTTGGGCGGCCAGGATCTGAGTCCCGCAGCGAGTGTCTCAGCACCACCGAGCATTGTGGCCCCGCCGGGAAGGAGAGAAAAGGTCCTGACCCGATGGGTCTTTCGACTCTTCCCAGGGCCGCCGGTAGCCGCGATGATGGGGGGCGGAACTTCCATCCCGGAAGTGGCAGCGACAGGATGTAAGCAGATGAATTCGCCCAATTCCCACACCGACATCTCAACTATGCCCAGAGTCAATCTCGTCGTCGTCGGTGTCGATGGTTCGGCCGCCGCCCGAGCGGCTGCCCTATGGGCCGCGCAGGCTGCTGCCACCCGCGGTGCAGAGCTGTTGATGCTGCACTCTTTTAGTGTCCAAGCGCCGATGGTCACCGGGATGATGGTGATCCCGCCGTCCGGCTTCGACAACTTCGAGGAGTCCGCGCAGGCTGTCCTGGACGGTGAATCCGCTGTCGTGAGAAAAGCATTCCCCGCTCTTGCTGTTTCGGCCAAGTTGGTGCACGGATCGGCTTTTGGGTCTTTGCTCGAGGCCGGCGATCGTGCCCTGATGACCGTCGTGGGCTCTGATGGTCTCGGTGCTTTCGCCAAGCGGATTCTGGGTTCGGTCTCGCTCAGATTGGCCGGCCATGCCAAGTGCCCGGTTGTGGTGGTTCGTTCGGTCGCCGATGCCGATAACGATGCAATCGAGACCGGAGGGCCGGTCGTGGTCGGTCTGGACGGCTCGTCCGATTCCCAAGAGGCGCTCGGGTTCGCTTTCGAAGATGCTTCGCTCCGGGGTGTGGATCTCATCGGGGTCCGCGTGTGGGACGACACCGCCGTCATAGGCTTCGGCCGCGCTTACCCACTGCCGATCAATCTGGATGAATTCGAATCCGAGGAACGGCGGGCGCTGGCCGAGCAGATGGTTGGCTGGGCCGACAAATACCCGGATGTACGGGTCCGTCAGCAACTGGTGTCAGGTCAGCCGGCGGAGGCCTTGCTGCGGGAGTGTCGGGAACACGTCACATTCGATGCTCCATCGCTGCTCGTCGTCGGATGCCGCGGGCGTGGCGGGTTCGCCGGTCTGATGCTGGGGTCGATCAGCCAGGCGATGATCTCCAATGCGCCCTGTCCGGTTGCGGTTATCACCCGTGCCGATGAGAGTTGATGGGGTCTATTCGACCAGCGAACTTGATTGACTCCAACCGCCCTTGCGCCAAACCGGTTCGACCGGAATTTAGTGATTACCCAGATCGGAGAGCCTCCCATGTTTGATCGTCCATTTGGATTGACTCCCGCCGACCTGCAGTCGGTCCTGCGGGCCGGCGGGCTGGCACCATCGCTGCACAACAGCCAGCCGTGGGCATTTCGGGTGAGCGCTGAGAGCATTGAAATCCACCTGGATCAGACCAGGCTCCTCTCCGCTGCCGACTCGACCGGGGCGGAGGCCCGAATGTCGTGTGGCTCGGCCTTGTTCAACATCCGGTTGACCCTGGCGCGACTAGGGGTACTGGCCGAAGTTACCTTGCGGTCAACGCCGGATGAGGGCCCGCTGGCGGTCATCACCAACGGCGGCGCAACGACAATCACCCCGGAGTGGGCGGATTTGGAACGGGCGATTGCCCAGCGCCGGACAAATCGACGACCATTCATGGACGCCGAGGTGCCGTCCGAACTCCGAGTCGCGTTGACCAGGGCTGCCGAAAAGGAGCGGGCCAGCCTGGTGCTGCTGTCGACGCCGGCGCAGACCGAACCGCTGCGCAAACTTTCACTGCAGGCCCACCGCATCCAGTCCGCAGACAAGGATTGGCGGGCGGAGTGGTCACAGTGGACCGGCCGAGATCAGCAACCCGACGGAGTACCGCTGCGGGCGGCCGGACCGCGGCCGGAAGAAATAGACCGCTGGACTCTCCGGGATTTCGGGCACAGTGAAACGGCACCCGATGAGCGAAAGGTCCGGGTGGCCGGCAAGGACTTCGAGTCCGAACCTTTGATTGCTGTGCTCTGTACGTACGGTGACGAGGACTTCACCCAATTCCAGGCCGGGCAGGCGTTACAGCGGGTGTTACTCACCGCCACCCACCATGGGCTCGCGGCCTCGTTCCTGTCCCAACTGATCGAGGTGCCCCACATCCGAGCCGATTTGCAGACTCTGCTCGGCGGTGTCAACTACCCGCAGACCGTGCTGCGAATCGGATTCGGTGGGCCGGTTCCGGCCACCCCGCGTCGATCCGTTGCTGATTGCCTGATCCAGGATTCGGTAGGGCAGGAAGGGGCGGAAAGTGTTCGTTCGTGAATTGATGACGACGCCGGCGATGAGCCTGTCCGGGTTTACCCCGGTCGCGGAAGCGGCGAAGTTCCTGGTGGAGCATGGTTTTACCGGTGCGCCGGTCACCGATGACGACGGGGCCCTGATCGGAATTGTCACCGAGGTCGACCTGATACAGGGGCGCATCGCGCCGGATCCACGGCGAG
>JBBSUU010000320.1:0-4299 GCA_038234115.1 Mycobacteriales bacterium | reverse complement strand
TTGGCGCCGATGGCAAACTACGTTGGCTCCCCACAGTCGATTGTGGTTCTGATTTCGCTTCTGGTCTGCCTGATCCCCACCACTATCGGCGCCCTGCTCTCCGCCATCGGAGTGGCCGGCATGGACAGGCTGGTCCAGCGCAATGTACTGGCAATGAGTGGCCGTGCGGTTGAGGCCGCCGGCGATGTCAGCACACTGCTGATGGACAAAACTGGCACCATCACCTACGGAAACCGTTATGCCACAGACCTGATTCCGGCCCCGGGGGTCGAAATCAGCGAACTCGCCACCACCGCTCACCTGGCCTCATTGGCAGATGAGACACCCGAAGGCCGCTCGATTGTCGACTTGTGCGAGCGCGACTACGCGGTTGCTCCAGTAAGTCTGGATAGCCTGGACACTACTGAACCAACAAGCGGGGGTCTTGACTCTGCTCGATCAACTACGCAGTGGGTTCAGTTCACCGCCTTGACCCGGATGAGCGGGGTCGATCTGGATGGTAAGCAGATCCGAAAAGGGGCCGCAGCGGCCGTCAAAAACTGGGTGATCGATGCCGACGGTTCCTACCCGAATACGATCGATGCCGACGTTGACAAGGTTGCTCAAAAGGGCGGTACTCCCCTGCTGGTCGCCATCGATGGCCGGGTCCTGGGTGTCATCCAGCTCACCGATGTGGTGAAGCCCGGGATCCGCGAACGCTTTGCCGAATTGCGGGAGATGGGTATCCGATCGGTGATGGTCACCGGTGATGGACCGCTGACCGCCAAGGCTATCGGCGAAGAGGCCGGCGTCGATGAGGTGATCTCCGAGGCGACACCGGAGGACAAGCTGGCGTATATCAAAGCCGAGCAGCTGGCCGGCCGAATTGTAGCCATGACGGGTGACGGCACCAATGACGCTCCGGCGTTGGCGCAAGCTGATGTGGGCGTCGCGATGAACAGCGGTACGGCGGCGGCAAAAGAGGCCGGCAATATGGTCGATCTGGATTCGACACCGACCAAGCTTTTGGAGATCGTCAAGATCGGCAAGCAACTGCTGATCACCCGCGGCGCTCTGACCACGTTCTCGATCGCCAATGATATCGCCAAGTATTTTGCCATTCTGCCGGCGATGTTTGCCGGCGCGATCCCGGGCCTGAACAAGCTCAACATCATGCAGTTGCATTCGCCCACCTCGGCGGTGCTCTCGGCAGTTATCTTCAATGCCCTGATCATCACCGCGCTGATTCCGTTGGCACTGCGTGGCGTGCGTTACCGCCCCTCCACCGCGGCGGCGCTATTACGCCGAAATCTATTGCTGTACGGCGTCGGCGGTCTGGTTGCACCGTTTATCGGCATCAAAATCATCGACCTCCTCGTCAGCCTTCTCCCAGGGATGTAATTGCTATGTCATCTTCCATCAATCTGCTGTTTCGACAGCTGGGCATCGGCATCAGAGTTCTGATCGCCATGACCGTAATCTGCGGAATCGTCTATCCACTAGCTATTCTCGGTATCGGGCAGCTCGTGGCCAATGAGCAGGCCAATGGGTCCCTGATTACCAAGGACAATCAAGTCGTTGGGTCCAGCCTGATCGGGCAAGACTTCAGCGGTCAGGAACAATACTTCTGGGGGCGCCCGTCAGCCAGTGACTACGATTCGTTGGCATCCGGTGGTTCCAACCTCGCTGCCGACAGCCCAGACCTGGTGCAGGCCGTCAACGAACGTCGCGCCGAGTTGGCCGCCGCGAACGGGGTCTCACCGGACAGTATTCCGGCAGATGCGCTGACCGCGTCCGGGTCCGGACTGGACCCACAGATCAGCCCCGAGTACGCAACCCTGCAGGTCAACCGGGTAGCCCAGGCACGTGGCCTGCCGGCCGCTGCGGTGAGCGAGCTGCTTGCCGAGCATGTCGAGTCACCACTGCTGGGCTTCATCGGGCAGGATCGGGTAAATGTTCTGGAACTCAATCTCGCACTGGACGGCCTGAAATAACGTGACTGCCCCGACCACCCCCAAGCGCGGCATTCTTCGGGTCTACCTCGGCGCCGCGCCGGGTGTCGGTCAAACAGTCGCGATGCTGGGTGAAGGGCACCGCCGGCAGGGCCGCGGCGTGGACGTGGTGATCGGTATCGTCGAAACCCATGGGCGGGAACACACCCAAAAAGAGATCGGAGGTTTGCCGGTCATCCCGCGACTCGCGGTCTCTCACCGCGGCATCACGTTGCAGGAAATGGATCTGGACGGTGTCCTGCAGCGTAGGCCGCAGGTGGTGCTCGTCGATGAAATGGCGCATACCAACGCGCCGGGCTCGCTGCACGAGAAGCGCTGGCAGGACATCCAAACTCTGATTTGCGCCGGAATCAACGTCATCACCACGGTAAATGTCCAGCACCTGGAATCATTGACCGACGCGGTACAGGCGATCACCGGCATCCGGCAGAGAGAGACCGTTCCCGATGCAGTAGTTCGGGCCGCCGACCAGATCGAGTTGGTCGATATGTCACCGCAGGCGCTCCGGCGGCGACTCGCACATGGTCACGTCTATCCCGCCGAGCGGGTCGACGCCGCGATGGGCAACTATTTCCGCGAGGGTAATCTGGGCGCCCTTCGCGAACTTGCGCTGCTGTGGGTGGCCGATCGGGTCGAGGAGGCGCTGGAGAGATATCGCGCGCAGCACGGTATCTCGGGCACGTGGCCGTCCAGGGAACGGATCGTGGTTGCCCTCTCCCCGGGCCCGGAGGGCGAACAGTTGCTCCGAAGAGGGGCGCGCATCACCGGGCGAGTTCAGGGGCGTGATCTCACCGCAGTGCTGGTGGTGCCGGCCGATGGCACCGTCGGAACACCGACCCATGAGGTGGAACGTCTACGCACGCTGACGGAAAGTCTGGGCGGTAGTTTCCATCTCGTGGTCGGCGACGACCCCGCATCGGCCGCCTTGGAATTTGCTCGTTCCGTCAACGGCACGCAGATCGTGGTCGGCGCGTCGAAACATAGCCGCCTGGTACAGGTTTTCCGGTCCTCGACGTCGATGTCCATCGTGCAGGGCTCCGGCGATATCGACGTGCATATGGTGACGCATCCGCGGAGCCGGACGGTGAAGCGGCGCCGGATCTCACGCAGCCGGAGAACATTGCTGAGTTGGGCCTTGGCGCCGGTGATACCGGTGGCTCTGACGCTACTGATGCTGCCGTTGGACGGTCAGTTGGACCTCTCGGCGGTCTTGCTCATCTATCTACTCGGGGTGCTCGGCAACGCCTTGGTCGGCGGCATCTTGCAGGCCGTTTTCACCTCACTGGCCGCCGGCCTGATGGCTAACTATTTCTTCATCCCGCCCACCGGGAGCCTGACCATCAATGGCACCACCAACGTTTTGGCTCTGGTTGTCTCCGTCCTGGTGGGGACGACCGTGGCGTCGGTGGTCGATCGCAGTTCACGGCGCGCCCGCGAAGCCGAACGCGGTCGATCGGAATCGCAACTCTTCGCCGCCATCGCCGGCGGTGGCCATCGGGGTGGTCTGATGGAGGTGTTGGAGCGAGCCAGGGTTGGGTTTGGAATGAATGCGGTGTCGCTGCTCCAGAGCCTTCCAGGTGGGGCCTGGGAGGTCTTGGAGTCCGTTGGCGAGAATCCGCCGCAGGATCCTGATCAGGCCGATGCCTTTGCCCAGGTCGACCCGGATCCTGCTACCGCATCGACTGAGCGGGCCTTGGCGATGAGCGGTCGCAGGTTGAGTCCGGCCGACTTACGCGTGGTGGAAGTGGTTGCCGCTCAGGCCTTGGCCGTCGTGGAACGCCGGCAGTTGGAAACACAGGCTGCCCAGACCCAGGCGCTACTTCGTACCGACACGCTGCGCACGGCCCTGTTGGCGGCGCTCTCACATGACCTGCGGACGCCGCTGGCAACTGTCAAGGCAGCGCTGTCCAGCCTGTCGGACCAAGGAATCGAACTTCCCGACCAGGATCGGCAGTCCCTGCTGCTCACTGCTGAGGGCGCCACCGATGAGCTTGCGGGCCTGCTGGAGAATCTCCTGGATATGAGCAGACTTCAAACCGGCGCGTTGCGACCGATTCGCCGGCCGGTGTCGGTCGACGAGGTCCTGCATCGGGCTTTGATCAGCGTCCCACCCGGTCGGTTGGTGGATGAAATACCCGACGATCTCCCCCTGCTGGACAGCGACTCCGGACTGCTGGAAAGGGTTTTCGCAAACATTGTGGGCAACGCGGTGCGACACAGTCCCGACTCCTCCCCCATCAGGATCACCGCCGGAGTGGTGCCGGGGGCAGCACTGCCCGTAGTGCAGGTTCGAGTATGCGATCAGGGC
>JBBSUU010000319.1:0-4342 GCA_038234115.1 Mycobacteriales bacterium | reverse complement strand
CAATCGGAAGTGATCATGCAGACCAATAAGAGCAACAAATCCGGCGCAACGACCCAGAGCGCCACGACCCAGACAATGGATCGGAATCTGCTGTCCGTTCAGTCTCTGGGTGTTCAAATTCGTAGTGCCGGCGAAACGATCGATATCGTCCGGGATGTTTCCTTCGATGTGCGCCGCGGGGAGACGGTTGCCATTCTCGGCGAATCCGGCTCGGGCAAGACAATGACCGGGCACGCCATCATGGGCATCCTGGACACCCCACCGGCCTACGTCAGCGCCGGCTCCATCACCTTCCAGGGACGTAACCTGCTGGAACTGCCGGATCGGGAGCGACGCGAGGTTTGCGGGCGGAATATCGGGATGGTTTTCCAGGACTCGCTTTCGGCACTCAATCCGGTATTCAGCGTGGGCTTCCAGATAGCCGAACTGTTCCGGAAACGTATAGGAGTGGGGAGAAGGGAAGCCAACGCCCGGGCGGCGGAATTGTTGGATCTGGTGGAGATCCCGAATGCCCGAAAGCGCTTGAGAGATTTCCCGCATGAGTTCTCCGGCGGGATGCGGCAGCGGGTGATGTTCGCGATGGCGATCGCGCTGGAGCCGGAACTGTTGATCGCCGATGAACCGACCACAGCGCTCGATGTCACCATTCAGGCCCAGATCATGGACATGCTGGCCCGATTGTGCGACGAACGAGAGATGGGGCTGATCCTGATTACTCACGATTTGGGCATGGTGTCGGAGTTCGCCGATCGCATCCTTTTGATGTACGCCGGCAGGGTGGTGGAATCATCCTCCGCCGCTGCACTTTTCACCGGCTCGGCGCATCCGTACTCGCGCGCCCTCCTCGAATCGGTGCCCAAACTCGCCGATCAGCACACCGGCCTCAAGGTTATTCCGGGGTCCCCACCGGACCCACGAGATGTTGGCCCCGGTTGCTCCTTTGCGCCGCGCTGCTCGCATGCGGTGCCGGCCTGCCTGACCGGCGTGCCCCCCACCCTGGAAGTTGCTCCCGGCCACCTCTCGGCCTGCCTGTTTGCGGAAGAATTGGTGCGCCATGTCTGAGCAAGAGAGCAAGCAAGCGCCACCGTCAGCTGAAGCCCCGGTGCTCGAGGTGCGCAATGTGGTCAAACACTTCTATCCCGGCCGCAGTATCTTTCCCTCCCGCCGCCAGACCCTGCGGGCCGTCGAGGATATCTCATTCACCTTGCATCGCGGCGAGACCCTGGGAATCGTAGGTGAGAGTGGCTGCGGCAAATCAACTCTGGCCAAAATGACATTGGGACTGGAAGCCCCCACCTCTGGTCAGATTCGGCTCAAGGGCCGCGAACTCTCATCGGTGACACGTCATTGGCGCAGCAGTGTGATTCAGCTCGTGATGCAGGATCCGTATTCTTCGCTGAACCCCCGTATGACGATCTACGACATCGTGGCCGAAGCCTTCGTCGCCCACCCGGAACTGGTTCAAGGCGCCAGGCGGCGCGACATGGTGGTCGAGATGCTGTCGTTGGTCGGCCTGGGCGCCCACCACCTGAACAAATTTCCGCATCAGCTCAGCGGTGGGCAACGACAGCGGGTCGGGATCGCCCGCGCGCTGGCCCCGAAGCCGTCGATAGTCGTGTGCGATGAACCGGTGTCGGCGCTTGATGTTTCAGTACAGGCCCAGGTGATCAATTTGCTGGAGTCGCTGCAGACCGAACTGGGGCTTTCCTATGTCTTCATTTCCCACGATCTGTCCATCGTGCGTCACGTCTCGGATCGGATCGCGGTGATCTACCTGGGCCGGATCGTGGAGGAGGGCCCGGCCGAGGCGGTCTACAACGCACCGGCGCACCCCTACACCCAAGCGCTGTTGGCCAGCATCGCCACCGCGGAGTTCACCTCCGATGGCACTGAAATCCCCAAACCACCCAGGATCCGCGGGGAACTACCCGATCCGCTCAACCCGCCTTCCGGGTGCCCGTTTCGCAGCCGTTGCTTCAAGGCCCAGGATCGCTGCGCCATCGAGGCCCCGCTGCCGCAGCCGGTGGGACCGGATGGTCATCAAACCCGTTGCCACTTCCCCACCATCCAAGCTTGATCCGACACCAGATCTGTCCATCTCCGGCGAATGCGAGAAACGACTTCCATGACTGACCTATTGCGCGCGGTCGCGGCGCCCTGTTTCGCGCAGGACCCGGGGGAATTGATCGAACTCGGGGTCAGCGCCGAAGAACGCGGTTTCGATGGGTTCTTCATCTGGGACCACTTGGTCTTCAGCAATGACGGCGACGGACCGCCGATCGTGGACCCGTGGTTGGTGCTGGCCGTCATCGCCTCACGGACGAGCACCATCAAGCTCGGCACCATGGTGACGCCGGTATCCCGGCGCCGCCCCTGGGTGCTGGCGCGACAAACTGCCACGCTGGATGTTCTCAGTGGTGGACGCACCGTCCTCGGGGTCGGCCTCGGGTCACCGGCTCACGGCGACTTCGGCATCTTCGGTGATGCCACCGACCCCGTCATCAGAGCCGAACTGCTGGATGAGGGTTTGGACATTCTGCAGGGTTTGTGGACCGGTGATTGGTTTTCCTACCAGGGACAGCACTTCACAATTGCGCCGGTGCGATTTCGTCCCACCCCTGCGCAGCTGCCGCGCATCCCGATCTGGGTCGGCGGTGTACTGCCCGCCAAACGGCCGATGCGACGCGCGGCCCGCTGGGACGGCGCGGTGCCGATCCGATTTGCCGACCGCGAGCTTGCGCGCGTGTCGACGGCAGATATTGCCGGCGTTCGAGATCTGGTCCTGGCCCAGCGCGGATCCCTGCAGGATTACGACATCCCAGTTTGGGCCGAGGTTGCCGCTGATCCGGGCGCCATGGGCCCGGAGTTGGCGTCCTATGCCGAAGCGGGCGCAACCTGGTGGATCGAGACCGCCAAGCCCGGCGCCGGGTGGCTCGAAGGACTCCGAACCAGAATCTCCCAGGGCGTCTGAGCAGCCCGTCCGGGGTGAATCAGGGGCACCTTCAGCCGGCCGCGGCCTCTCGGATCAAATCCAGCGCCTCCGCATTGCCCAGGGAGGACTGAGCGGCCAGTAACATCGCTTCGCTGCCGCTGGTGACCTGCTGTACGTGCTCGATCATCCGCTGAAATGCGGACGTCGGATCTGCTGACCAGCTCCTGCTCAGCGTCCCGTCACGCCAGAGTTCCACGGTGTCAGTGGGTTTCGGGTGAAACGGGTTGCTGACCCGCAGTTCGGCGGTGGAGCCGAGGATGCGGGTGAATGTCGATGCCGCACGACGCATACCGGCGGAGAGAATGAGCCGCTGACCGGATGCGAAATCGGCGATGGCGGCTGTTTCGATATCCACCCCGGACGCGGCGGCAAAACTGCTGGCGCGGGCGTTCACCACTTCGGAATCAAACAGTAGCCGCGCCAAGCGAACTGGATAGCAGCCCACGTCGTACAGGGCGCCGCCGCCGAGCTCAGGATCCAATCGGATGTTTACCGTGGCGGACACGTTGAAGTGGAACTCGGAAATGACTTCGTGGAGGTCGCCGATTTCGCCATCGGCAATGAGTCGCTTCAGCAAAGCGGTCTGCGGATGAAAAGGAAAAGCAAAGGACTCCCAGAGTGGCGCATCGGCGGCAACGGTCGTCAGCAGGTCCTTGACCTGGGCAGCGTCCAGTCCCAATGGCTTCTCACAGATCACTGCCCGGCCGGTTTCAGCGGCTGCCTTGGCCCATCGAACGTGTTGATCATTGGGAAGCGCGATATAGATCGCGTCCACATCTGGGTGGTTGATCGCCCCGGCGTAGTCGGCGGTGGCCCCGACCTGATTCTGCTGTGCCCAATCGTGGGCGCGATCCGGCTGTCGGCTACCGACCACCACCGCAGTGCCCCCGGCCGCCCGCATGGCCGGCAGGAACACCTTGGCGGCAATATTTGCCGAACCGAGCACAGCCCACCGGACAGGGGTTGATGACATTACGATTCCTGACTTTCTGCAGGTGAAACCTGCTACCAATGCTGGCGGCTCGAAGATTTAGACGATCAGTAACAGGACAGAAGAGCTTCAGTGTCGCCCCGCGGTGGCCAGTTTGGTCACCACCGAAACGATCCGGTCCGCGGCCACTTCGGTGCGTTCGCCGGTGGCCCGATCCTTCAACTCAACGATGCCGTCGGCCAACCCGCGTCCGATCACCACAATGGTCGGAACCCCGATCAGTTCGGCATCGGCGAACTTCACCCCCGGCGAAGCCTTACGGTCATCCAGGATGACCCGCACCCCTGCCCGGTCCAGTTCGTGGGCGAACTCATCGGCTGCGGTAAACAGGTCCGGCGTTTTCCCGGCCACCACGATGT
>JBBSUU010000318.1:0-4356 GCA_038234115.1 Mycobacteriales bacterium | reverse complement strand
GACAACGTCGAATACCGACAGCCTGCCGGCGGATTGCCGGTGGCCGATGAGGTGTTCGCCGGGGGCATGTCCCGGGGGATGAGTCACGGGATGGATCAAGAAGAGATCTCGCATGTGGTTGACAGCATTCACCGGTTTGCCCGGCACGTGCAGGGGGAAGCGAAGTAGGTGTCGAACTTCAGGCTTGGGTAATTCTGCGTTGCAGCACCCTTAGCGGATCGGATCCATCGCGAGAGCCGGCCGGGCCGGCGGCCTCCTTGACAATTTGGCTGCCGGCGTCGGAGCGGGTCCATTCCCGGACCGCCCAACGTTCGGCGATACCCCACCGGCCATCCCGGAACTCCATCAGGTCCACATAGCGAAAGCCGCTGGTGAAATTTCTTCGTGGGCTGTCCGTCGGTCGGCCCCAATGTACCGCGGTGCCGTAGGTTTCACTGATCGCCCGGTCGCCGTGCAATTCCACCAGATGGTTTCCAATGATGTGCATGGTGCCGTCAAGGGTTTGCAAGGCTCCGGATACCCACTCGATGTATTCCGCAACGGTCCCGTCGAACCCGGTGTGATGATCGATGCCGTCGAAGTGGTAGCACGACCGCACCTGATCCATATCCAAACGATCCACACCGCGGCAGTAGGCAAGCACCAACTGGTGAATCTGGTAGCGGTCCGACTCAAGCGAACGCGTTGATGGATCTGGCTTCTGGATCACGCTGGTATCCTCCGGTGAGTTGGATTCGGACTGCCGGGGCGCCGGGTTCGGTCTTGCGGTTCCTTACTGGGTGATCGTCCAGCCGCCGTCCACCGGTAAGAAAGCGCCGTTGATATAGCCGGCCAGCGGGGACAGCAAAAACAGTACCGCCCAAGCGATATCATCGGGCGAGGCCATCCGGTGCAGCGGTACCCGAGCGAGAATTCGCTCACCGACAGGACTCTCGGCAAAGTTGGCCAACCGAGGGGTATCGGTCATGCCGGGGGCGATCGCGTTGCTTCGTACCTCATCGCTTCGGTAGGCAGCCAGATGTCTGGTGTACCCGGCGATTGCAGCCTTGGCCGCGCAGTACCAGTCGGAGTCCGTGCCGACAACGTTGCCGGCCACCGAAGCGATGTTGACCAGGGCGGCACCGGCGGGGGCGCCAGGGGCAAGCCAAGTGTTGACCATCCGGCGCATGCTGCCCACCGAGATTCGCAGTGCGTCTTCGAACTCCAGCGGAACAGCCGAGGACGGGCCGGCATTGTTCAGCAAGTAACGGACAGTACCGAGCTCCCGGGTGCCGACGAAAGCTTCCTGGACCTGTTCATCGTTGCTGACATCAGCCTGGAACGCGCCGGCCCGGCCACCGGCGTTTCTGATCAGCGCTGTTGTCTGAGCGGCGCTGTCGGCGTTCAGATCCCAAATCGCAACGGTGAGTCCTAGTTCCGCGGCCCGCACGGCCGATGCCCGGCCGATGCCGCTGCCGGCGCCGGTGATCAGGATGACATCGCCGGCTGTGAAGCCGAAGTGCGGGTTGGTGGATGCCTGCGTCATGGAATTCTCCTGGTGATGGTGGTGAGGTGTCATGCCGGCAAGCAGCTACTGATCCGCCGGTGGCCATTGTCGGACGACCGGGTCGGTTCCGTCGCGGCGTCCTGAAATTGCTCCGGCCGGTAGCGGCCACTGCCCGTCCGGACCGTCCTGGCGAATCCACTCCAGACTCGTATCTCGTCGTTGGATCAACCATTGACCATCTCGCTGGGTGAAGCGATCCAGGTAGCGGGCACCGGAAATGAGATTGCCGCGTGGCGGTGCATGCTGGCTTCGTTGCAGCGAGATGCTGTAGGTCTCCACCCGCGCGCAGGTCAAATCATTGGGATCGAATTCGATCAGAGTATTGGTCAGGTAGTGCATGGTCATGCTGCGCCCACTGATCAATCGCCATAGCCAGGGCACAAACTCCCCGATCGTGCCGTCGAATCCGCTCAGGTGAACGGTCGCGTCGGGATGGAACGCGGATCGGATGTTGGCTTCGTCGAGTCGGTCGACACCGCGGCAGTAGCGCAGCAACGCACGTTTGATCTGGCGTTCGGCCAGCAGTTGGGCCATTCCGTCTATGCAATCTGTTGAATCAGACACCGTAACCGCCATCCACATCGAGTTTCTGTCCGGTGATGAAACCCGCTCGTGATGACGCGAGAAAAACCACCGCTTCGGCAATGTCGACCGCGGTGCCAAAGGTCCGCAGGGGAATGTTGCCTCTGGTGACGGCGAGTGCGTGTGCGTCCAGTTCGCCGGAACTGATCAGCCGTTCAGCCATGCCGTCGGTGAGCATTCCGGGGCCGACGCTGTTGAAACGGACTCCGTATCGGCCCTCCTCGGCAGCAAAAGCTCTTACCAGCGCTTCGACTGCACTCTTGGTACCGGCGGAAAGCCCGTCCCGGACGGGGTAGCGAGTGGTGGCTGCCGTCGTCACAGCGGTCACCGATCCAGCCGACTCACGTAACGCCGGTAGCGTGGCGTGGACCACGTTGAAAAATGCAGCTGCTTCGGCTTGCAGGTGTTCGGCGTATTTTGCCGGTGGGACTGTTGAAAGATGAACCATCGGAATATGCGGGCCTGCGGCATGAATCACGGTGTGAATGCTGCCGTATCGGTTCTGCAGGCCGCAGATCCAGCCGTCGACGGCAGCAGAATCCAAAAGATCGACAGCGCTGGCTTCTGCGGTGCCGCCGGTATTCGTGATCTGGGCGGTAAGCCCGGCTGCGGCGTCTGAGTTGGAGCGGTAGCTGAACGCGACCGCGCTACCCCGATCCGCCAGCAGTCGACAGATGGCCGCGCCGATGCCCCCGGTGCCTCCGGTGACCAACGCTATTCCCGGCAGGCTGGCGAAATCAGACATCTGTTGGCCTTTCGGTCCGGGGTGGCATCAGATAAGCGCGCGGTGGCGATCGAATCTAAGGCCGCTGGTCTGACGGATGGTTTGCAAGAGCAGTTTCCGCTGCATCGTTGGTCAAACCCTACCAAGCGCTTGCTTGCAACCGGAAGTAGGGTGTGATTTGCTGGCAAGAGCGTGAAATGCAACAGGAAGGTGGCGCGATGACCGGGATATGCCAAGGACGTTCGGTGGTTATCACCGGTGCCGGACAGGGGTTGGGTCGGGCCCATGCCCTTGAGTTCGCCCGCCAGGGCGCCAAGGTTGTGGTCAACGACGTCAACTCTGACGCCGATATGGTCGCTGCTGAAATCGTCGAAGGCGGCGGCGAAGCAATCGCCAGTCAGGGTGACGTTTCTGATTGGTCCTACGCCGCGGAACTGATCAACACTGCCGTCCGCGAATTCGGCCGGCTGGACACCCTGGTGAACAACGCCGGGATCAACCGCGATCGAATGTTGGTCAACATGTCCGAGCAGGAATGGGACCTGGTGATGAAGGTTGATCTGAAGGGCCACTTTGCCCCGATGCGGCACGCTGCGGCCTACTGGCGCGATAGGTCCAAGGCGGGCAAACCGGCGGCAGCCCGGGTGGTCAACACGTCCTCCGGAGCTGGCTTGATGGGCAGCGTGGGTCAGGGCAACTATGCGGCCGCAAAGGCCGGGATCGCGGTACTGACCCAGATCGCGGCCGCCGAATGGGCCAGGTACTCGATTGTGGTCAATGCGATCGCACCATCGGCCCGGACGGCCATGACGGAAGGCGTCTTTGCCGAGGCGATGGCGGCGCCGGCCACGGGCTTCGACGCCATGCACCCGTCAAATGTATCCCCGCTGGTGGTCTGGCTGGGGAGCGACCAGGCGGCGGCGGTCACCGGCAACGTGTTCGAAGTTGCCGGGGGTGAAATTTCCCTGGCCGACGGCTGGCGACATGGCCAGGCCGCAGTTCAAGACCGCCGTTGGGAACCTGCCGAGATCGGCGTGGCAATCCGCGATATCATTGCCCGCTCGGTCACAGCTGTTCCGGTTTACGGAGCCTGAGACGATGACTCAAGTGCTGGATGCGGTGTCGGATCAGGAGTTTCGGGAAGAGATCCGCAGCTGGCTCACCGCGAATTTAGCGGCGGAGTTTGCTGCGGCCGTTGGCATCGGCGGCCCCGGTCGTGAGCACGAGGCACACGAGCTGCGATCGGGTTGGGAACGCAGACTCGGTGAGGGCGGGTGGATCGGACTCGGCTGGCCGGTGGCCATGGGCGGACGCGGAGCGACGCTGAGTCAGCAGGTCATCTTCCACGAGGAGTACGCCAGGGCGGGTGCGCCCGGGCGTCTGGGACACATGGGCGAACAGCTGCTCGGCCCCACCCTGATTGCCTTCGGCACGCCTGAGCAGCAAGCCAGGTTCCTGCCGGGAATCCTGAGTGGCCAGGAGCTCTGGTGCCAGGGATACTCCG
>JBBSUU010000317.1:0-4365 GCA_038234115.1 Mycobacteriales bacterium | reverse complement strand
TTCGGATACCAGCCTGAGCTCGAAAACAATCCGTCAAATGGTGTTGCGACATGCACTGCTGTCGTTCATCTTCGGCGCCGTCATTCTGGCCGCGACGATCAATATCGTCGCCGGGTTGGCCAATTAATGGGTCGCCCAATGGGGGCGGGTTGCGAAACCAGTTGGCCGGGCAACTGGTGGATTGGCTGATGCCGACGGCGAAGTGCTCGCCCCGGTCGCAAGATGGGCAACCAGGGTGAGTCCTACGGATGCAGAACGCTGACCACGATCACCGGAGCCTCGACCTCGTGCACCACCGACTGGGCGATCGAGCCGACGACCAGCCGAGCGAAGCCCCCCGGGCCATCCGAGCCGACGATCACCAGGTCAGCCTCGGCTGCCTCGTGAACGATCGATGCCGCCGGGCTGCCGAACTCGACGACAGTGGACACGTTCAGGTCCGGGTACTGATCACGGAGCGGATCCAGGAGCAAACCCAATTCTGATTCCACCTGCGCGGTGATGGCATCCGTGGGCACGGCGGCGGCGCCGAAGGTGGTCAGAATTTGTGATTCCCAGCTGCTGACCACCCGCAGTTCGGCGCCGCGAAGATGGGCTTCGGCAAAGGCGAACGTCAATACCTGGGCGCTGGACCGCTCATCAACACCGACCACCACGCGCGCCCGGGTCGGTACCGCAACGTCGGGGTGATGCCTGATCAGTGCCACCGGAGCGTGGCTGTGTCCGAGCAATTCAGCCGCCACCGAATCGGAGATGAAAGCACGAAGCCGACCGAGCCCGCGACTTCCCACTACCATCAACTCGGCGTCGCGAGCGGCGGCAAGCAATGCGCGAGAAGCTTCACCCTCCACAACCTGAACGACTGCCTCGGAATCAAACTCCCTGGCCCGGGAAGCGATATCAGCTGTGGTGGTCGGAATCTCGGTGTCGAGGTCCGCGTCCGCGATGATCACCTCGAGTTGGCTGCCCCGCAGGCCGGCCGCCTCGCGGGCCCACTCCATGGCTGCCCAGCTCTGCGCAGACCCGTCAATTCCCACCACTACCGACATCACTGTCCTACCTTCCCTCGTCTGTGACGTCCAGTATTCACTTGATCTGCAGGGCGTCCCTACTGGCCCGGGCTATCGCGATCTCACGGGCGTACAAAATCCCGTAGGTGAAACCATTTTCGCCACTCCGGATGCCCGCGGCTGCGCCGAGCCGGCGCAGTAGGTCGGCCGCGACAATGCTGTCCTGATGTTCGCCCAAATTGTCCTGCAGGCCCTTGTACTTACCCACGACCCGCTTGGCGTCCTTTTTACCCAGCTCCGGCTGGGCAAGCTCGGCGGCATAGCGTGCCCGCTTGCTGGATTTGCGTGCCTTGTGCAACTGCTCATCGTCGCCCTGGGGACCCAGTCCGGCCTTCAGCTGTTTGTCGACTCGGCCAATTGCCGACTCCAGGGCCTTTCGCAGGGTTTTTGGCTTCCGGTTGGCCGCGGCAGTGAATGGCGGATCGGTGTGCCAGCGCTGAATTTCCTGCAACATGTTGAAATACCGCTTACTGGAAATGGCCTGCCCCAGTATCTTTTCGTGCCGCAACTGCTCCGATAGCAGGTGGTCATCAATGGTGGCCGCGACCGGACCGAGAATCAGTTCCTCGGGGAGTCCCGCCAATGCCGCCGCCATCCTCGCACGCTGTACCTGGACATCGCGCACCCCGCCCAGAACTCCGCCATACCAGCGCAACTCGGTATCAAGCGCGGCCGCCCGCTCGGTGTCGAAGAAGTCTTTGAACACCCGCAGGGTGCTACGGAGGCGGCGGGTCCCCACCCTGGTTGCATGCACCATGGCGTCCAACTCTCGCCGCAGGCCGAGGTCGCCGTCGATCAAGGCCTTGTCCTGCGCCGCGATATAGCTGGTGATCAATCCGGCGGTATCCCCGTGCTGCTTGGGTTTTGGGGGGTGAACATTTAAAGCCCGACCCAGTTTGTTGGTCCATTCCGATGGTGCCGCGCCCGACCTCTGCAGAATCTTGGCCACCTTCTGCAGAGCTTTTTCAGCTCCGGCCGGGCCGAGCTCGACCTCGACCTCCCGCCACTGATCCACCTGGCCGCCGGTACCGCCGCTCGTCACCACGTCATCAGCCACTTCCATCAGCAACTCGCCCGCGGCGTCCAGCAACTGGACCGTGTGCCTCTCGGTGAGCAGAGTGGCTACCCTCTTGAGCGATTTTCCACGGCGTACCCCGGTGGTCAGCTTCGACAATTCAGCCGGCACCCGGACGGTGCTGCCGGTCGGATCAACTTGGAACTCGATGCGAGCATCTCCCGCCGGAACTTTGAGCTGCCAACCGTTGTCGGCATCACCGCGGCGACAACGCAGGGTGAGACCATCGGCCAGCAGGTCCAGATCTGCGGTATCGAAGTAGATGCTCTCCAGCTTGATCAGGCCATCTCTGATGCTGCCGCCCGCCGGTAGGATCGCACTGAGGTCGGGCAAAGCGAAGGCTGGATCAACGTCGAATTTCAGTGCACGTTCTCGGTATTCCTGGCTCATCCTTACTATCATCCCTGGTCGCCGGATCGAGCAACCGACCGGTCAGTACCTACGAGTGGGTAACGTCTTTCGTATCTGGGAAACTGGGCGGGTGAGCCGCGCCGTGGAGGAGTCCAACCGTCGCATGTTGCGGGCTCGGGACGCAATGGACCGGTCCTACTCGCAACCACTGGACGTCCCGACGCTGGCTCGGATCGCTTTTGTCTCAGAAGCCCATTTCAGCCGTACCTTCCGCCAAACTTTTGGTGAGACGCCGCATCGCTACCTGCAACGACGCCGGGTGGAGCGGGCCATGTTTCTATTGCGGACGGTGGATCGACCTGTCACCGATATTTGTTTCGAGGTCGGGTTCGGCAGTCTGGGCACTTTCAGTCGGACTTTCAGCCACATCGTCGGAGAATCCCCGTCGGCCTATCGCGCCAGGGGCCCACTACCCGCGGTACCCACGTGCTTCGGAATGTCTTGGCTGCGACCAAGCGGTAGGTGAATGGCCGGCGGTGAAGTGTTGCCGGGCAGGCTGTGAAGTCCGCCCGCGCAGGCTGGGGAGTCCGCACATGCTCTTGGTGTGGTCGAACAAGAGCAGTTTTGGAGAAGCGGCGACAGAAAGTCCTCCCTACGGTTGGTCAGGTCAGGTAAAGCCAATTCATGAAAGGCATCGTTGATGTTCACCAATCTTGCTATCTCTCAGATTTATGTTCTCGACCAGGATGAAGCGCTGGCCTTTTACGTTGGCAAGCTCGGACTCGAAGTCCACACCGACCAAGATCTGGGTTTCATGCGCTGGTTGACGGTCAATGTGCCGGGCAGCCCGGACAGGGAGATTCTGCTGGAAAAGCCAGGGCCGCCCGCCCTGGATGCGGCCACCGCCGAACAGGTTCGGGAGATGATCAGCAAGGGCGCCATCGGCGGGCATCTGTTCTTCACCACCGACGATTGTGTGGGCAACTACGAGCGGCTCAAGGCGGCCGGCGTCGAGATGACCCAAGAACCGATGCAGCAGCCGTACGGCATCGACTGCGGGATGCGGGATCCGTTCGGCAACCACATCAGGTTTTCCCAACCCGCGCCGGTCATTGCCGTGTGACCGTAGTTCGACCTGCGGGAAGTAAGCTTCGGTAAACGCGTCCGTGCACACTTGCCCGACGAGAAATTCGGTGGACCATCTGCGGAATACTCGACCTGTCCTGTACCGCAGGCACTTCAACACCACGCGCAGGTCCAGACCGACTTCGGTGATACTTTGCCGGCCGGCAAAATCTCATGGGATGTCGGTGCGAGGGCTTATTTTTCATTGTGTATTCCAGGTGTCAGGCTACATACATGAACAACAAAATTGCTTTGGGCGCCATGCTCTTCGGTAGCGAAAGCAACCCCCGGGGTGTCGACCAGAAGACCTCCTTCGACCTGCTCGACTGCTATATGGACGGCGGTGGCAGCGTGATCGACACCGCGAACTCCTATTCCTATTGGTCCAGCCACGACGGGTTCGGTGGCCAGAGCGAAACCGTGATCGGACATTGGTTGTCGGCGCGACCGGGAATGCGGAATCGAGTCCAGATTGCCACCAAGGTGGGCTGTGAGCCGCTGATCAAAGGCGGATACCGCGATCATGCCGAAGGTCTTTCACCGGCTGTCATCGCCGGCGCGATGGAGGCGAGCCTCAAACGCCTGCAGACCGATCACGTCGATCTTTATTGGGCCCACAAAGAAGATCGCGCAACGGACCTCACCGGGACCGTTTCCGCATTCGGCAAGGTAGTCGCTGACGGGAAGGCGCTACGACTCGGTGTGTCCAATCACGCTCTCTGGCGGGTGGAGCGGGCTCGCGGG
>JBBSUU010000316.1:0-4365 GCA_038234115.1 Mycobacteriales bacterium | reverse complement strand
CGAACTCCGGTGCCAAGTCAGCCGTCGGCCCCAGCGAGAGGTCCCAGCAGTAGTGACGACTTTTGCCGAAATCCTGCGCACCAGAGCCGCCGATATCCACCCGGGTCTGCGTTTTGATGAGCAGACCTGGACCTGGGCCCAGGTAGTTCAGGAGTGCGCCGACCGAGCCGCCTTACTCAGGTCTATCGAGAGCCGTGCGCGGGGTGGTGAGCACCAGTTGCACCTCGGAGTCCTGTTGGAGAACACCCCTGATTATGTGTTCTGGATCGGGGCCGCAGCGTTGCACGGAGCGGCCGTGGTGGGAATCAACCCGACCCGACGCGGCGAAGAACTTGCGCAGGATATCCGGCATACCGAATGCGATCTCATCATTACCGAGGATTGCCAGCTGCCACTGATCCAGGGTCTGAACCATGGCGTGGCTGCGGATCGGGTTTTCAACGTTGACAGTCAGGACTACCTGACCACGCTGCTACCTCATCGCGGCGCCGCCCTGCCGGCAGAGCTGCCCGATCCGGCAGCCATTCTGATGCTGCTGTTCAGTTCGGGCTCAACCGGTGCGCCCAAGGCGGTCATCTGCTCCCAGCGCCGATTTGCTGGTCTGGCAGTGGTTCTGACCGCCAGGACCGAGCTGACCAGGAACTCGGTGTCCTACCTGTGCATGCCGCTTTTCCACGGCAACTCGGCGATGATGAACTATGCTCCTTCAGTCTTCGTCGGCGCGACAATTTGTTTGGCTCGCAAGTTCTCCGCCTCCGGCTTCGTGCGCGATATTCACCGTTTCGGAGCGACATTTGTGAACTACGTAGGTCGGGCGCTGTCCTACGTGCTGGCCCAGCCGGTCAACCCTGCAGATGCGGGCTGCAGCCTGCGGTTGGCGATCGGCACCGAAGCCTCCGCAGCCGACATCGCCCGTTTCACCGAGCGTTTCCAGTGTCGGGTCTCGGAGGGATACGGGCTGAGCGAAGGAGTCCTTCGCCTCAATCGCACACCGGAAACCCCAGCGGATTCGCTGGGCCTGCCGGTAGGTGGGGCCGACGTGAGAGTGCTGAATGAAGCCACCGGGCTGGAGTGCCCAACGGCTAAATTGAATGCGCGTGGGCAACTGGTTAACGCAGAAGAAGCAATCGGTCAGATTGTGGGAATTCGGATGGCCCACCTGTTCGAGGGTTACTTCAAGAACCCCGGCGCCCAGGCCGACCGTATCCGCGGCGAAGATTTTTGGACCGGCGATCTTGCCTACCGTGATGCGGACGGGTTCTTCTACTTTGCCGGTCGCTCAACCGACTGGATTCGAGTTGACAGCGAGAACTTCGCTGCAGCACCGATTGAGCGAATCCTGGAGCGGTGGCCCCCCGTAGGGGTCGGCCTGGTCTATGCCGTGCCGGATCCTCGGACCGGCGACCAAGTCATGTGCACCCTGCAGATGCAGCCCGAGATGCCCTTCGATCCGGACTCTTTTTCTCAGTTCCTGGACGGTCAACCGGATCTGGGTAGCAAGTGGCGTCCCCGATACGTCCGAGTGGCCGACGAGGTGCCGACGACAGGCAGCAGCAAGGTGGCCAAGACAGTTCTGCGACGAGATGCCTGGTTCACCGACGATCCGGTTTACCACCGCGTCGGCAACGAGTCCGGCTACCGACTACTCACCGACCCGGATCGCGCAGTCCTGGAGCAACAGTTTGCCGAACATGGCCGAACCTCGCTGCTACCTGCCTTTGCCTGACCGAACCGATGAGATAAACAGAAAGAAGAGCCACGTGTTTCTGGAATACACCGCGGAGCAGCAGGAACTCAGCCGCGACCTGCGGGCCTACTTTGCCAAACTGCTCACTCCCGAGGTGCGAGAGGCCCTGGGCGGCCTCAACGAGGACCGTCCTGCCTACCGGGAAATCGTGCGTCAGATTGGTAAGGACGGATTGCTCGGCCTTGGCTGGCCGGTCGAATACGGTGGCCAAGGAAAGAATGTCACCGATCAGTACATCTTTTTTGACGAAGTTCAACGCGCTCAGGCACCGTTCCCATTTGTCACGATCAGCAATATCGGTCCGATGCTGATGCAATACGGCACCCCGGATCAGAAACAAAAGTACCTGCCCGGCATGCTGACCGGGGAAATCATTTTCGCCATTGGCTATAGCGAGCCGGAGTCCGGCACGGACCTTGCCTCGTTACAAACCCGCGCCGAACTGTGCGGCCAGGAATGGCTGATCAACGGCAACAAGGTCTACACCAGCGGCGCCAGCCAATCCGATTACATCTGGCTGGCCTGCCGCACAGACACGACGGTGAAAAAGCACAACGGCATCACGCTGCTGATCGTGCCAACAGCCGATCCAGGATTCAGTTGCACCCCCATCGAAACGTCGGGCTTCACCCACACGAATGCGTCCTACTACGACAATGTCCGAGTTCCGGATACCAACCGAGTTGGCGAGGTCAACGCCGGCTGGCAGTTGATCACCTCTCAGTTGGGTCACGAGCGGGTGGGCATTGCCGCTATGGGAGGACGGACCGAGCAACTGCTGACCGATATCTCCCAGTGGTCCCGGCAGACGGAGGTCGATGGCCATCGAGTCATCGAGCGTGACTGGGTGCGGCGGGACCTTGCGGTCAGCCACGCCAGGGTGGAGGCAATGCGCTTGCTGAACTGGAAACTTGCGGTCGTGGGCGAAGGCCAGAACCCCTCCGCGACGGCAGCTTCCGTTGCCAAAGTGTTCGGTACCGAAACCCACGACCGGGTCTGTCGCAGTCTGGTCAGCGCAGTCGGTCCGTATGCCACCCGCCGTCCGGGTGCACCCGCTGCAGTGCTGGACGGCAAGTTGGAGGGATATACCCGCGGGTCCTACATCAACACCTTCGGCGGCGGTACGAATGAGGTGCTGCGCGACATGATTGCGGTCGCGGGCCTCGGCCTGCCGCGACGTCGACGATGATTCTGGTGACCAAAACGACCAGTTGCACCAACTCCACCTTTCCCCGATTTCGCGCATTGAATGCACCAGAGGAGCACAACTGATGGATTTTCGACTGACAGAGGGTCAGCAGACCGTCAGTGAACTCGCCCGATCCACCTTCGATCGCCACGGTGACCCACGCCGACTGGCCACCATCGAAGCCGGCCAGGATCGCATCTACACCGAACTGTGGCGCGATTTGGCCGCAGCCGGTGTCCTCGGCCTGGCGATACCCGAAGACCTCGGTGGCGCTGGGCTGAACCCGGCCGACGTCGTCCCCATCTTCATCGAGCAAGGACGCCGGGTCCCGCTCGTCCCACTCTGGGAGACCGTTGCGCTTGGGGCTTATCCGATCGCCAGGTACGGCAATCCAGAGCAACAACGGGCCTGGCTGCCGCGGGTGGCGGACGGCTCAGTTTTCCTGTCAGCAGCATTGGAGGGACCGGGCGGCAACGACCCGAGCCGATCCGCTGTTGTGGCAGATTCCAGTGCCACCGAAGTGGCGCTGACCGGCACCGCGGTGGGTGTGCGCTACGGGCACCTTGCGAATGCACTGGTCGTTGCGGCCACTCGCACTGATGGCAGCCTCGGTCTTTTCCTGGTCGACACCGCTCAGAACGGTGTGCGGCTGGAAACCTTCGCCAATACCGATCGTGGACTATCCGCAGACGTGCACTTCGATCACGCTGTAGCGCAAGCCCTTGACAGCGGTCCGGACGAGGATCGGGTTCAGTGGCTGCTCCAGCAGGCTTGGATCGGTTTGGCCGGCATACAACTCGGGGTGAGCCAGGAATCGGTGAGACAGACCGCGTCCTACGTCAGCGAACGCGAGCAATTTGGCGTGCCGCTCGGCACCTTCCAGGCCGTTGCACATCAAGCCGCCAACTGCCACATCGACACCGAGGCGATGGAGGTCACATTCTGGAACGCAGTGTGGCGCAACGAGGTTGACCGCAGGGCGACCGCTGCCGTCCACGTCGCCAAGTGGTGGGCAGCTGATGCCGGCGATCGAGTTGCCCGAACTGTTCAACACCTGCACGGTGGCCTCGGCGCCGATATCACCTACCCGATCCACCGCTACATGCTCTGGACGTCCCAGTTGGCCAACACTCTCGGCTCAGCGGAATGGCACCTGTCCAGGATCGGCAATGAGATCGCCGAGGCTCGGGTGTGAACCTGCTCGATTTGACGGGCACCCAAACAGGAGGACGAGCATGTCCAGAACGGATCTAGCCCCACCGCATCTCGCCGTGGTGACGGGAGCCAGCAGGGGAATTGGCCGGGCGATGGCCCAGCGGCTGGCGGCTGCCGGTATCCGGGTCGCTGCGGTGTCCAGGACACTGACACCGGGGGACGGCAGTCTTGCCGGATCTCTGCAGGAGACAGTTCGGGTGATCGAGGCGGCGGG
>JBBSUU010000315.1:0-4371 GCA_038234115.1 Mycobacteriales bacterium | reverse complement strand
GTCCATCGCAATCGATTTCTACCAGAACGGGGATAGGGACGCCCGCCGTCCGGGAGGCCGCGGCGACGGCGGTGGCCTGTTCGACGCTGTCCAGGAGCACCACCAGATCCACGCCCCGCGCCCGCAGACTCAGGACTCGGTCCAGTTTGGCCGGGGAAATGCCTACTGCGTAGAGAATGTCGGTGAATCCGGCCGCGGCAAATACCTCCGCCTCGGCCATCGTGGATACGGCAATCGGGCCAGTTTGCTCATCGAACAACAATCGCGTCAGGTCCACCGATTTCGCGGTTTTCACGTGTGGCCGAAGCGTCACCGGGAACTGTGCGAGATACCCGCGTAACCGCGCGATGTTGGCCACCACCTTGTCCTGGTCGACCACCAGGAATGGGGTGTCCGGGTCGAGTAGCCCTTCCGACGGGGCCGCCGGTTTCTCAGCAAGTTTCACGGTTTTCCTTTGGTAGCTGGCACAACACTGGTTCAGGGGGCCTCAAGTGAACCAGATACCTCTCGGTCCTGGACGTCCGATGGGAAGCAGGACACCGGGCCGACCACCTCCACATTGACCGCATCTCCTACCTCCCAGCGAGTCTCATCGGCAACCACATGTGCCACGACGTGTGCCGCGCGCAAGCTGTCAAGTCGAATTGTCAACGAAAGGTCAGGGCCACGATAGGATATCGCTTCGACAAGCCCCCGACCATCGCGGTGGGAATCTTCGAAGGCTCGGACAACCTTGAGTTGCTCGGGCCGAATCATCACCGCGGCGGCCCCGGCCCGCACTTCTGAGTGGATTTTCACCGGGCCCAGAGCGGTGACGGCTCGTCCGGCGTCAATATCGGCCGGCAGCACGACGGTATCCCCCAGGAAACGAGCGGTCCACAGGTCCACGGGTCTGCCGTAGACCGCGCGCGGGCCGCCGGTCTGTCGTATCTGGCCATGGTTGAGGACAACGACCTGGTCGGCCATCGAGAGCGCCTCTTCACGGTCGTGTGTCACCAGCAGGGTGGTGATCCCCTCGCTGCGCAGAGCGCGCGCCATCAGAGTTCGCGTCGATGCTCGCAACTGGGAGTCCAGTGAAGCAAAAGGTTCATCGAGCAGCATGATTTCCGGTCGCCGAGCCAACGCTCTGGCCAGGGCCACCCTTTGCTGTTGGCCGCCGGAGAGTTCATGGGGCGCCCGGTTGGCCACATCAGGAGGCAACTGGACCAGTTCGAGCAATTCGGCAACCCGGGTACCGGACTGCCGTTCTCGACGCGGCAGTCCGAACTGGATGTTCTGCCGGACGGACAGGTGCGGGAACAATGCCCCTTCTTGGGCGACAAACCCGATCGAGCGGCGTTCGGGTGCCAGGGGTTTGCCGGCTCCGCTCACCACGGCCCCGCCCAGGGTCACCGTGCCGCGGTCGGCCTGTTCAAAGCCGGCGATGATGCGGAGCAGTGTCGTCTTGCCACACCCGGACGGGCCCAGAAGCGCTGTGAATGAGCCCGTCTCGACTCCGAATGACACACCTTGGATAGCTTTGACCTGATCGAAGGACTTGTGCAGATCAGTCACCTCGAGGCGGTTCATCGGCCGAGAACCTTTCGTGATTGTTGAAGCAGCAGGTAGGTGATCGGACCGGACATGACGATGAGCAGAGCCGCGTAGGGGGCCGCTGCAACATAGTCGATGCTGCCGCTCAGACTCCAGAACCTGGTGGCCAATGTTCGCAGCCCGGTCGGCCCCAGCAACAAAGTCGCAGTCAGCTCGGTGCTGGTGGCCAGCGCGACAAGCGCCACCGCGCTGGCAATGCCGGGAGCGGCCTGCGGAATGGTCACGGTGGCCAACGTCCGCAGGCGCGAACGCCCCAGGGCTGCAGAGGCTTCCTCGAGCTCAGTGCGCGACTGCGCCAGACCGGAGCGAATGGGCACCAACGCCCGCGGCAGCATCAAGAGCAAATAAGCCACCATCAAGGTCACGGCCGTTTGGTAGATCGGCTTCGCATAATTCACGGTCAGGGTGACGAGCGCCAGACCGACCACCAAGGACGGGACCGCGGCCGACAGATAGCCAACCCGCTCGACCGTAAGGCTGAGAAGTCCGCGGTGCCGCACCGACAGATACGCCGCCGGAAAGGCAAGGACTGTGGTCACCAGCCCTGCTATGGCGGCCAGTTCCAGAGTTGACAGTGCCGCTGTCCAAACAGCTTCCGTCCAGACCTGGCTGCCACCCAGACGTAGCCAGTGGGCCACGCTGGCCAACGGAACCCCTAACGCGCTGACCACCACGGACAGGAGTGCGGCGAAGGCGGGAACGACGCGGCGTCCCAGTCGCACCGGCACGTAAGGCCGCGGGCTGCCCGACCCCAGTCTCGCAATTCTGGTCCGGCCCAGAGCCAACTCACCTGATACCAGGACAAGGCAGCACAGCACCAGGACGACTGAGAGCATATTCCCGGCCGCGCTGGCAAATGTCGACTGATATTGCTCGTAGATCGCCGTCGTGAAAGTGGAGAAACGAAGGTACTGAAAAGCACCGAACTCGGCAAGCGTATGCAGACCCACCAGTAGCGACCCACCCAGCAACGCCGGCCGTAGTTGCGGCAGTGTGACTTTCGCGAAGGTTTTCAGTGGGCGCAGGCCCAGTGACCTGGCCTGCTCCTCCCAGGACGGATCGCTGCTCCGCAGCGCAGCGGTCACCGGCAGATAGACCAGCGGGAAGTAGGCCAAGGTCATGATCAGGGTGGCTCCGCCAAGGCCGTCGATACCCGGAACTGCCGATACCCAGCCATAGCTGGTCACGAAAGCCGGTATCGCCAAAGGTGCCACCAAGAGGGGCGCCCACAATCGGCGCCCCGGCACCGCGGTGCGCTCGACCAGATAGGCGCAGGCGGTGCCCACGACGGCGCAACCGATCATGGTGAAGACCACCAGCAAACCGGTGTTGAGCAATAACTCGCCGACCCGAGCCCGGAAGATCAGCTTGCGGGCCCGATCCCAGCCGGCGTCGATCACCGAGTAGATGACGAAACCCACCGGGATGAGTGCCAATAGCGCCACGAGAATCGCCGTCACCACCAACACGGGCGAGGCACCACGCAGCGGCAGCCGCACCCTTGTTTGGAAATTCATGGTAGCCAACGGATCTCGATGCAGGCTCAGAGGATGCCCACCGTGGTCATCAGGTCAACCACGGCTGCGTTGTTCAACGAAGCAGGGTCGACGACCGGGGCGTCCAGCGTTGAGAGCGGCTGCAGGGCTTTATTGGACTGCGAATTGGTGTCCAGCAGCGGGTATTCCAGCACGGTATCGGCGACGATTTCTTGACCGGCGGCGCTGGTGATGAACGCCAGAAACTGTTGGGCCTGTTCTTGTTTCGTGCTGGACGCCAGTACCCCGGCGCCGGACACACTCACGAAAGCACCCGGATCCTTGTTGCCGAAGAAGTGCAACGCAGTGTTCGAGCTGTTCTCCTTGGTCTTGGCCTGGTCGCCGTACCAGTAGTAGTGGTAGATGACACCGGCATCAATTTCGCCGGCGTTGACCGCCTTCATCACGGTGGAGTTGCCCTTGTAGGCGACGAAGTTTTCCTTCATGCCGGTGAGCCACTCCTCGGTGGCGGCCTTACCCTGCAACTCGTACATGGCGCTGACGACGGCCTGGAAATCAGCCCCACCCGGCGAAGCGGCCCACCGGCCCTTCCACTCGGGCTTGGCCAGATCCATGATGGAGGCGGGTAGTTGGTCGGCGGTGAGCTTGCTGGTGTTGTAGACGAGAACGGTGGATCTGGCGGCAACACCAACCCAGTTGTTGGTGCTGGGCGAGTACTGCGAGGGGATCTGGGCGAGGGTGGCAGATTCCACCGGGGTGAAGAGGCCGGCGCCCTCGACCACATTCATGCCCGGCGAGTTCTCGGTGATGAAGACATCTGCAGGTGACTCGGCACCTTCGGCGACGATTTGGTTGGCCATCTCCAGATCGCTGCCATTGCGAATCTGCACTTTGATGCCTGTTTTGGCAGTGAATGCCGCAGCCCAGGCCCCGGTAAGATTCTCATGCTGGGCGTTATAGATCGTCAGGGCTTGCGGATCCAGTGGCGCTTCTGCGGTTTCGGCGGCGGCCGATGTGCCCGCGGCCGGTGGCGCAGAGACCGTCGGCGCGGCCGAACCACAGGCCGCCACCAGTGTTGTCGCTGCCAAAGCAGCTGTCAAAGAAAGAAATCGCCTCTTTCGAAGTAGCACCACTATCTCATTTCAATCGGGCTCAATCGGAGGCTGACCGGTGTTGACTCCTACCCGGCGGTAGATCCTGCGGGTTGCAAGTTGGGTGAGCCTCACCTAACTAGACAGGTTTATCACATCGATTTGTGAATGGGAATTCGTCGTGCGGTGTG
>JBBSUU010000314.1:0-4378 GCA_038234115.1 Mycobacteriales bacterium | reverse complement strand
GTGCCTGGTGGTCGGGCGCCGCAGTTGATGTGATGCTTGCACGGTGTCTGTATCCGGTGGAACCGTGTCTTTCCATGCGACAAGTAGAACGATGACGGCCACGCAGTTTTCTGAATGCATCGGTATCGAGCCGACCTACATTGCCGAGATCGGCGACCTTGTAGGTAACGGCCGATTCGGTCGCAGGCACGAGTTCGCGGTCTGGACGCTGGAGCGAGACTGCAATAAAGAGGCGCGAGAGCCGCTCGACGAGGCGTTGGGGTCACTGCTATCGATGTTTGATGGTCGAGACACTGTCCTGGAAGAGCTATGTGCGGCGTTCGAATTGAGAGTTCAATGCTGGGGATCATCGGACAGTTCGCAAGGTGGGTTCTGGCTCAGTACGCAGGTTCTGCAACAGTTGGGTCGGCTAGGCGCCGACTTCATCTGCACGGTGTATCTCGCCGAGGATGAGGTAGTTACCTGAGTGCCGGTTGTCAAGGCCTGCCCTGCTGTATTGACCGTTGGCCAATCCGTGACCGGCGAGGGATCGGCCTGCGGGACGGAGGAGGGGCTCCTGGACTGGAGTCCGAAGCACTGGCCGTTCTCGGTCAGAGTTTGGCGATGACGAGCAGTGCGGCTTGTTGCAATCCGTCGGCTGCAGCGAGGCTGCCTTAGATTCGGATCGTCGTGTTCTTAGCGAACACTTTGAGGTGGTAGGAGCTGCCAAATGCGACGTCGCCCAACCCCGGGATCGGTGTTTCGTCGTTGGGCTGGATGTCCTGGTCAAAGTAGCTGCGTGTCGTACCCGATTCGATGTGGACATTAAAGCCGTGGCCGCTTTGGTCGCTGGTGATCAGGTCTTAGTGCGGGGGTAACCAGTAGCGTCTAGGCCATTGCCCTGGGCGATGACCCTGGCTGGGTCGGCCTCGTGTTGGGCGGGTCCGCCGAGCAAGCTTGCTGCCTCGGCCGGGGTGAGCAGTGTGCACGGGTCAACGGCGGCGTCGCTAACGGCTGCGGATTGCGCGGGCGCACTCCGGGTGGTGTCGATTTGGACATCTGTACTGGGGCTGCTGGAGCAGGCGTTCAGTCCAAGGCACAGGGCGGCGACGATCCCCAGTATCACTGTCAGAGATCTTTGGTGCGTGGATGTTTCGATCGGAAAGGCGGTTTTGATGCAGCTTTCCTAATCTCTCGACGATCGTTGAGGTACGACAATCCGGGTAGCCGGTGAGTGATTGCCGGCGGAGAGGCCGTAGCGTCCGATCCACCGACGGGTGTGCGAGCGGTACTCGTGGTAGGCGTGACCGAAGCGGGTGTCCAGGTAGCGCTCTTCCGGGCCGATGACCAGGACCCGGACGGCGAGCAGAGCAAGCGGCCAGGTGAGCATCGGCCACCACGATCCGATGATCAGGGTGCAGCCCAGATAGGCTAGAGCCAGACCCGTGTACATCGGATTGCGTGAGATCCGGTAGGCGCCGCTGGTCAGCAGGGTGGTCACCGGCCGATGCGGCACAATCGTGGTCCTGGCGCGGCGCACCTGGGCGATGCCCGCCACCGCCAAGGCGACCCCGGCCACCAATACGACCCCGCCGACAGCAGATTTTGCTACTCCGCTCCCGATGTTCGCAGCCGGGCCGGTGCTGCTCAAAGCCATGCCCCCAGCAAGGGCCGCCCCGAAGTACAGCGGCGGAGGAATAGGCAACACCCGGGCCCCCGCCTCTGAGTGCTTGGTCGGCGCGGGGAGCATCATGACCAACTCTGTTCGAGCAGCGCGCCGACCGCGTGCAACACGTCTAGGCGACGCACAGTCGGTTCCTCAGTCGGCCGGTTCCCACCGAACGCGACGTCTACCGCTGGGTGGATCCGCTGCTCGAATGCCTGCTCGCAGGCTTGCTGGGACTCCCAGACGTCGACGTACTGGAGCGGCCCGTCCGGCCGGCGCAAGCACAGATGCAGCAGAAGACCGGCCATCGGCTCGGCGCCTATCTCGGTCATGATCTTGCGGTACCGCTCTTCCCCGATCGGAACGTCCTGAATGTAGGCGTAGACCACGGCGCATCCTCCTGATAGGTTGATCCGAATTGAATTCGGATGAATAGGGGGACATTACGACCAATGGTTGAGGACGTCAAGCAAGAGGCTGAAGCAAATCGCAGTTACCGCTCACCGCGTCGGACCGAGCAGGCGGCAGCAACCCGCAGCGACGTACTGGAAGCGGCGCGGGAACTGTTCGCGGCCGCCGGTTACTCCGCGACGACAGTCGCCCAGATCGCCAAGCGGGCCCGGGTGTCACTCGACACCGTCTACGCCGCCGTGGGGCGCAAACCGGCAATTCTACGAGAACTGGTCGAGACCGCGATTTCCGGCACAGACCAGGCCGTACCCGCCGAGCAGCGCGAATACGTCATTCGAATAGCGGCCGCCCCAACGGCCAGGGGCAAGATCGCCATCTATGCCGCGGCGATCACCGCGATCCACCGGCGATTGGCGGCGGTATTCCTGGCGTTGCGCGATGCCGCACCGACCGACCAGGAGTGTGCGGAGCTCTGGGCGGCGATAGCCCGACGTCGAGCCAACAACATGTTGCTGTTCGCCGCCGACTTGCGCCGCACGGGAGAGCTACGGAATGACCTCGACGACCGACAGGTCGCAGACATCCTGTGGAGCATGAACGCCGCCGAGTACTGGGACCTGCTCGTAGGTCAGCGCTCTTGGACACCCGACCAGTTCGCCGACTGGATCACCGACGCCTGGACCCGCCTATTGCTCGCCGATCCCTCGCCTGACCAGGGTGCAGCTCCCAGTTATCGGGAATGAACGTGCGGCGGGGGTCGTGCCGACTACGCCGTGTTTCTCGCTTGGCCGGGGTCGTCGAGTATTAGAAAGGGACCAGCTGGGACAGGGCAACGCCGTGTCCGGTGGCCCTTCCGTACGGTATTTGGGCGAACTTCACGGCGTCCAGGCAAAGCTGGGTGGCACCACATCTGTGCGACCAGTGCCCGCCGGCCGGTCCCGTCAGGGTGAGGTCGAAGGGCTGGCCGTGCGCGGTGGCCCATTCTCCGACGAGGTCGGCGACCAGTTGGCCGTTGTGCTCGGCTGTGAGCACCAGGGGTCGGTGGGTCGCTCGACTGCCGTCGTTGCGGTGCATCCAGGCGTCCCGGGTGTAGGTCCGATCCATCAGATAGCCCACGGATCGGCGCCCAAAGGCGGCCCGAATGGCACCCGCACCGGGGCCGGGAGCCGTCGGCGGGCAGTCAGCCCTCGGGCGGAGGCCGAGATGAGTTCGGCGATGAGCCAATCAGGACTGGTGTACGCCCGTTCCCGGGCCTCAGTTCAGGTGACGGATTTGGGGCCACTGCTCCGACCAGGAACCAGTCGAACGCCGTTACGCGAGAAGGACTGCAGCAGTGTAAAGAGCTCAGTGGCACCACACTGCGCGACAACCTCTCCGCCTACGACGCCGGCTACGTCGCGCTCGCCGAATCCCTCGGCTGCTCCCTCCTTACCGCCGATGGGCGGATCAGCCGTGCACCCGGCCTTCGATGCCTGACCACGGTGGTGCCCCGGCAGTCGATCCCCGAAACGGCGATCTAACGATCTTGGTTATCGGCTGCCGTGGAGTCACCAATCATCAGTGCAGCGGGTTCGCCCTGCGGTGGTAATTCCGCGACTGGAGGGTGGGCGGCAGATCGGATTCCGCTCCGAGCACATCAACGACTGGATGCCTGCCGAGGGCGCTGACGTCGCTGGTAGCAGTAGCCCTATCGCCTAGCGCTGAAACTTTGCATGGCTTCAGGACACGGTGGTGTTAGCGGGCTTGGGATGTTTACTTGTACTGTTTGCCCCATTGTCCGAGGGCGATGATCGCCTCATGCAGAGCGAGCCCGCGCTCGGTTAGCGCGTAGGCCCGGGTGTTGTGCCGCGGTGGCAGGCGAGATAGGACGCAGGCCGCTTCAAGTTCGCGTAGGCGAGTGGCCAGCATGTTTGTTGGCACTCCAAGGTCACGCTGCATATCGCCGTATCGCTTCGGCCCGTCCAGGAGTTGCTCCACGATGAGCAGGGACCATCGTGCTCCAATGATGTTGAGGGCAGCGGCGAGGTCGCTCACGCGCTCGGATCGGTATCCGGCTCCATCCAAAACGGGGAGTAGTGATAGCCGTCGGGGTCGTCGAACTGGCGCTGATACATGAAGGGGTAGTCGTCGGTGTTACCAATCCGCCCGCCAGCGGCGCCGGCGTGATCGACCAACTCATCGACCGCATCACGGCTGCCGAGGTCTGATCTGCCGCGTGGATTTCGGACAGCGGAAGTTGTTTTTTCTACGCTGCCGTAGCCGGCTGTTGGTAACCGTAATGCACTTCGTTGGGTCGGCGGTAGTTCAAACCCGAGTGGCGGC
>JBBSUU010000313.1:0-4389 GCA_038234115.1 Mycobacteriales bacterium | reverse complement strand
GACACCGGCCGGTTTCATCAGCATCGTGCCCCGTTCGCTGCCCAGGCCCGAGTTGTTGGTCGCTGTCAGCGGCGCAGCCGAACTCGGCTGCGCCGCACTGCTGGCCGGGGAAAAGTCCCGCTCCATCGGCGGATTGGCCAGCGCCGCCCTACTGATTGCAGTGTTCCCGGCGAACATCTCGATGGCTATCAGATCCGGTAACCAGCCGCCCAAGTTCCGAGCCATCGCGTGGGCGAGGCTTCCGGTGCAGATCCCGCTGGTGCTGTGGGCCCGACGGATCGCCCGGGAAAACCGCTAGGACGCGCTGTAGGCGTAGACCTGAACTCCGCCGATATAGGTCACGAGCGCCCGCTGCATGGGATCCAGCGGGTCCCCGGACCAGAGCACCAGATCGGCATCCTTGCCCACCTCGAGTGAACCCACCCGGTCGGCGATGCCCATCACCAGAGCGGGGTTGATTGTGATTGCCCGCAAAGCAGTTTCCCGATCCAGGCCCTCCTTGACGGCCAGGCAGGCCTGCAGCACCAGGTAGTGGATGGGCACCACCGGGTGGTCGGTGATGATCGAGATCTGGACGCCCGCCCTGGCCAGCTTGCCGGGATTGGCCACCGAACGGTTGCGCAATTCGACCTTGGACCGGGACGTCATCAGCGGCCCGATCAGCACCGGAATTCCCCGCGCGGCGATGAGATCAGCGATCAGGTGTGCCTCGGTGCCGTGATCGATGACCAGGTCGTACCCGAACTCGTCGGCGATCCGCAGTGCGGTGGCGATGTCATCGGCGCGGTGGCTGTGCTGGCGCCACGGGATCTCCCGATTCAACACTCGGCCCAGTGCCTCGAGTCGCAGGTCTCGGGACGGTCGGGCCTTGCCCGGCTCGGCATGGGCCTGACGGTCCAGGTAGTCCTGCGCTTCGACGAACGCATTCCGCAGCACCAGTGCGGTACCCAATCGCGTCGACGGGGTGACCTTGCGGTCGCCATAGACCCGCTTCGGGTTCTCACCCAGGGCCGACTTCAATCCGTTCGGCGATTTCAACAGCATCTCATCGACCGTGCGACCAGCAGTGTGAATCGCCACTGTCAGACCGCCGATAACGTTTCCGGACCCTGGATTGACATTGACCGCTGTCACACCGCCGGTGAGGGCGTCGGCAAATCCCAGGTCGGCCGGGTTGATCGCGTCGAGTGCTCGAACCGCAGCGGTATTCGGGTCGGTCATCTCGTTGGTGTCGTCACCGGCCCAGCCGATCGCCTCCTCATGAGTGCCCAGGTGGGTGTGGGCGTCGATGAAGCCGGGCAACAGCCACTGACCGGTCGCATCAACAACCTGAGCGCCGGCGGGAACCTCGGTGTCGGGCCCGAGAGCGGTGATGGTCGAACCCGTGACCAGGACTGTTCCGTCGAATGGATCACCAACAATCGGGACCACATGAGCGTTGGTGAAAGCGGTGATCAAGGTGGATGGCTCTTTTTCTGACACTGCGAATTCCTCCCGATGGTGTATCCGGGCATCCAGGCCTTCGACGCCCCGGTCCTGTTCACCCTGCCATCCGCACCACAGGCGGAATCAGCCGACCGTCGTCGACGTGTCGGCGCCGGGCCGCTGTCATGGGACGATGGAGGGGATCGCCTTGATACGGCTCGCCTGGCAGGCCTGCCGGCAAGAGCTGAAACAACCAGGTTCGAACAGCAGGAAGATGAGTAGTGACCCAACCTTCGCTCGCGCATATGACATTCACCCCGCCGGAGCGCATCCGTAACTTTTGCATCATCGCCCACATCGACCACGGCAAGTCGACCCTGGCCGATCGGATGTTGCAACTGACCGGTGTCGTGGACTCGCGGTCGATGCGGGCCCAGTACCTGGACCGGATGGATATCGAGCGTGAGCGTGGCATCACGATCAAGAGCCAGAACGTGCGACTGCCGTGGGCGATCACCAACGAGGCCGGGGACAAGGAGGACTACATCCTGCACCTGATCGACACACCCGGGCACGTCGACTTCACCTATGAGGTTTCTCGGTCGCTGGCCGCCTGTGAAGGCGCCGTGCTGTTGGTGGATGCCGCGCAGGGCATCGAGGCGCAGACCCTGGCCAACCTGTACCTGGCGATGGAAAATAACCTCACGATCATCCCGGTGCTCAACAAGATCGATCTGCCGGCCGCGCAGCCGGACCTTTACGCGGCGGAGATAGCACACATCATCGGCTGCGACCCGAATACCATCCTGCGGGTTTCCGGTAAGACCGGCGCCGGCGTTAAAGAACTGCTCGATCAAGTGGTGGCCGACATCCCGCCTCCGGTCGGTGACGCCAACGCCCCGGCCCGGGCGATGATCTTCGATTCGGTCTACGACATCTACCGCGGCGTGATCACCTACGTCCGGGTGGTCGACGGAAAGATCTCTCCTCGCGAACGCATTCAGATGATGTCCACCAAGACCACCCACGAGCTGCTCGAAGTGGGTGTGATTTCGCCGGAACCGGTTCCTACCAGGGGCTTGGGAGTGGGCGAGGTCGGCTACATCATCACCGGCGTCAAGGACGTCCGGCAGTCGCGGGTCGGTGACACCATTACTTCGCTGGTCAAACCGGCCACTGAAAGCCTGGGCGGCTACAAGGATCCACAGCCAATGGTTTATTCCGGACTGTTCCCGTTGGACGGTTCGGACTTCCCGCTACTGCGTGACGCGCTGGACAAACTGCGACTCAACGATGCCGCTTTGACCTATGAACCGGAATCGTCCACCGCACTGGGATTCGGTTACCGCTGCGGGTATCTGGGGCTGCTGCACCTGGAAATCACCCGGGACCGGCTGGAACGCGAATTCGGTCTGGAGCTGATTTCCACCGCGCCTTCAGTGGTGTACACCGTGACCATGGAGGACGGCACCGTTCATGTGGTCACCAACCCGAGCGATTGGCCGGGGGGCAAGATTGCCAGCGTGCACGAGCCGATCGTCAAGTGCACCATCATTTCTCCCAGTGAGTACATCGGCGCCATCATGGAGCTGTGTCAGGGGCGCCGCGGCACCCTGGGCGGAATGGACTACCTGTCCGAGACCAGAGTGGAACTGCGATACACCATGCCACTCGGGGAAATCATCTTCGATTTCTTCGACGCACTCAAATCTCGAACTCGGGGGTATGCCTCGCTGGATTACGAGGAGATCGGTACCGACGAAGGCGATCTGGTAAAGGTAGACATTCTGCTGCAGGGTGAGGCGGTCGATGCCTTCAGTGCAATCGTCCACCGCACCAATGCTTATGCCTATGGTCTCTCGATGACGGAGAAACTGCACAAGCTGATCCCACGTCAACAGTTCGAGGTTCCGATTCAGGCTGCTGTCGGAGCGAGAGTCATTGCCCGCGAGAATATTCGGGCGATGCGCAAGGATGTGCTCGCCAAGTGTTACGGCGGCGATATCTCCCGTAAGCGCAAACTGTTGGAGAAGCAAAAAGAAGGTAAGAAGCGGATGAAGATGGTCGGCCGGGTCGAGGTGCCGCAGGAGGCGTTCATCGCCGCCCTGTCCACCGATACCCCCACCGGTAAAGAAGCCAAGAAGTAAGGGATACGGCCATGGCTGACGGCATTGCGACGGTGGTCGACGCCGTCGAGTCCTGGCTCGTGCTGTTGCCGTTGATCCTTCAGATCCCCCTGTTGCTGGTGGTACTGCTGCCGGTGGCCTGGGGTGTTTCCTGGTTGATCGACCGGTTGGTCGAGTTCGGCCTGCGCCGACACACGCTGCGCAGCGAACGCGAAGTGGATGCCGACCTCGCCGGCTCCGGCAGCGATGCACCCATAATCGAGAGCGAACGGACACCGTGAGTAAGCCACTTCCGCAGAAGACCAGACTTTTCATGGCGGCCACCTTGATCCTGCTGGTCCTGGTGCTTGCCGGCTTCGCAATTTTTGGCTGAACCGAGCTGACTTCCTAGGCGGTAACCCAACTGGGGGAACGCTTCTCGGCAAAAGCGGCGGCGCCCTCGATACCCTCCGCTGAAGCAAAACGACTCGCGGACTCGGACAGCAGTGCTTCATAGCGCTCATCGGAGTCATCGCGGCCGGCGTTGAGTAGCTCCTTGGTGCCGGCCAACGCCAGCGGAGCGCCCTTGAGCAGAGAGGTGACAAACCCGTCAACCGCGGCATCGAGAGCCACGACATCATCGTCGTCGCCCAGCCCCTCGACCGCGTTGATCAGCCCGATCTCCTTGGCCCGCAGCGCATCGAAGATATCGCCGGTGAGGAACAATTCTCTGGCCGCGACTGCGTTGATCCGATCCAGTACCGGCACCGAGATCACGGCGGGGAGGACGCCGATGCGGACCTCGGAGAAGGCAAAGGTCGCCGTCCGGACGGCGACCGCGAGGTCAGCCGCTGCCAGG
>JBBSUU010000312.1:0-4403 GCA_038234115.1 Mycobacteriales bacterium | reverse complement strand
GTGTCAATCTGGCTCGGAGTCATGGCGGGCTGCGCGACCGTTGGCCCGCACGGCTGCGGGCCGAGGACTCCCAGACCCCCTGCCAAGCCGAGGAAGTCCACATCCAACTGTTGGATCAGGGTTCTCATTGCCGTGTCCCACTCAGCGATCGCTGAGTCGACGACAGACTCCAATTCGACCAGAACCTGCCGTTGGAGATCGAACACCCTGGGCCGCAGGTGCTCTTCGATGGCCGCGCCTGTGCCCGGTACCAGGCCCATCCCAGATAGGTCCGCCACCGCTCCGAGAACGCCGGCCCATACCAGGTCATTGGTATCCAGTGCGCCTACCTGGGGGATTCGGGACCGCGCTGAGGCCAGGGCGATCCGGACCGTTGAGATGATCAACTCCGCCGTCGCCACCGCTGCCGCTCCCGCCCGTCTCACCTGAGTTGCCAAAGCATGCCCCCGATCCAACGTGTCCTGCAGTAGCAGCACCACATATTGCGGCTCAGAATTTGACCACGCAGCCTGCAAGAGCATGATTGTTCGTGGGCATTGGCGGCTCGTTTCGGCGAATCCGATGCTCAGGTGACCAAGCTCGGCGACCAGCGGTGATCCGGCGTCGGGAATTATCGAGGCCAGATCGTCGAGCCTGTCCAGGAGCCGTTGAAAGCCCAGGCGCACTGCAATTTGTTCCAGAGATTCCATCAGGCACCGGCCTCCAATTGCGAAAAGACAGCAGCAGCGGTCTCGAACCTGCTCACCAGGTCGGCCGCGTATTGCGTCATCAGGGCGGCGAAGGTCGCTGCCTCAGCCACCGTTTCGCTCAACTCCGCTGCCGCCTGCAGCCCCGGGGTGCGGGGCCCGAAGATCAAACCGGCCGGCGACGGAGCGCAGGAGGCCGAGGCCAACGAGTCGAGGGAACCGTGCGTGTGCTGCATGGCGGCGGCCGCCTCCAACATGACCGAGGAATGGAAGTAGAGATCTGTCATTGCGTTGTCCGCCCGAGGTTGCGACTGTCAGAACCAGACCAATGACCCGGCTGCTGACACTGACCGTAGAAGTGCAACGAGCCACTACGCCGCCGAGAGGTCGCAGATGTGGATGGAAACCGACTTGTGGACAAACTCTCAGCACGACTGACATGGCGGTCCAACTCATCCGCGCAGGGCATCATGGACGACATGACTTCACCGTTGACGATGCCAGGGCCCCGGGTTCGTGACGAACTCGCCGGTCTGACCTCGGCTGCGGCCTGGCATACCCCCCTACCGCAACCGTTGCCGCTCGGCGCCCTGCCGTGGCCAGGTGATGTGGTCCGGCTGTCAGATGGCCAGGGGGTGTTCGTCAGGCGCACACCGCAGGCTGCGGGGACAACCGAGCCGAACACCGCTGTCTTTGTTCATGGGCTCGGTGGATCGTCCACCAATTGGACTGCGCTGGCTGCCCTCCTCTCGTCACAGGCTCGTGGGCTGGCAATCGACCTGCCGGGTTGTGGTCGCTCGGATCCGCCGCGTAGCGGTGACTATTCGGTACGCCGTCACGTGGATTCCATCGCCGATCTCCTGCGCCGGGAGCAGACCGGGCCGGTCCATCTGGTGGGAAATTCCTACGGCGGATATCTCTCCGCAATCGTCGCCGCGGCACACCCGGAACTGGTGAAGTCGCTCACTTTGCTGGCCCCCGCCGTGCCCGATCTGCGGTTGAGTCGGGACCGGGGGGCCGACCCAAGGTTGGCGATGCTGCTCGCACCGGGAGTGGCATCAATGGCAGAACCGCGGCTGGCGTCCATATCGGCTCAGGACCGGGCCGCAGGCATGGCCACCCTGTGTTTTGGTGACCCTTCGCTGGTCGGCCCGGACGATCTGCTCGCCGCAGCCGGGGACATCGCCTGGCGCCACGATTTGCCGTGGGCTCATCGAGCGATGCTCGAGCAGTTGCGAGGCCTGATGAAGCACTACCTGGCCGGGAAACAACGACCGTTCTGGCGGGCAGCGGCCAAGGTCAAGGTGCCAACCCTGATTGTCTGGGGGACCCGGGACAAACTGGTCGACGTGCGATTGGCTCCGCAAACAGCGGCGGCTTTCCAAAACTCGAAGGTCCTCATTCTCAAGGGTGTCGGCCATGTTCCACAGATGGAACAGCCGGTGGAAACCGCCGGCGCCATGCTCTCGCTCTGGGCCAGCGCTGGCGCGTCGCAAGCCCCACAGGCGCAGCGTGTGGCACCCTCGGTTCGGTGAGCACTCCTCGCAGCGACCCGCCGCGCCGCGGCGCAGCACCCAGATCAGCGGGCCCCTCAGGATCTGGTGGCCGAGCGCGGCAACCACAGTCGGCCGGGCACTCAAACTCCGTTTTCCCGGAAAAACCCGGCGGCTACCGGCGCGGAAGTCGGGAAACATTGCCGGGTAATCGGTCCTCTGAACAGTCCCGTACTGCTTCGGGCCCGCGAGTTTCCAGAGCCACTCGCAATCCGGACAGCGGTCGATCCGCCATCCGGCGCGGGGCGTCCGGGCGATCGCCCGAAATGCTCACCGTGCGGTCCCGTCCGGCCCGCCGCGAGGACTTGTGGGATGGCGGCGAGGCCGGATACGACGCGCCCCAGCCACTGCGGGCAGTTTGGGATCCGATCCCAGACCGTGCCTCGGTTCCCCGCCGCGCGGATCGTCCGATCCGGCAGACAAAACGTCGGAGTTCGGTTGGCTGGTTCTTCCACCGCTACGGGTGGCGCGCTTATGTCCTGCCCCTCTTGATTGCCGCGACAGTTTTTGTGGTCACCGAGATTGCCTCCACGCAGACGAAACCGGACACCGATATGTCTGCCGGCGGTACGGTCACCCAGACCTTGGAGGGTCAGACCGACATCGCGGTTGTCACCATGAGTGGCGTGGAGAGCACGGTCACCTCCGTCATGCCCCCGGTAACGGTCACCGCTGCTCCTACCCAGCAGACTGCACCGGACCCGAACGGCCAGTACGCCGCAACCCTGACGGCGGGGGCGCTCCCACCGGGAGCAGCGGACGATTTCGCCGCGAGCGGGGACGGTACCTACCGAGTGGTACCCGGAACCACGGGTGTCGTCGGGACCTCGGCCAAGGTTCGGACCTACACGGTGGAAATCGAGAATGGCGTGACCCTGCCCGGGGGAGACGCCGATTTCGCCAAAACGGTTGATCTGACGTTGGCCGATGCCCGAAGCTGGACGACAGTGCCCGAGGCCGATACCGCCTTCCAGCGAGTCGATACCGGCGAACCTAATTTTCGGATCAGCCTGACCAGCCAGATGACCGTGCGGGAGCTGTGTGGCTTCAGCATCCAACTCGAGGCTTCCTGCTTCAACCGGGACGTCGGCCGAGTGGTGATCAACGACGCCAGGTGGGTGCGCGGCGCCGTCGCATACAACGGTGACCTCGGCTCCTACCGCCAATACGCCATCAATCACGAGGTCGGTCACGTCTTGAACTTCGGGCATCAACCCTGCGTGAATAATGGCGCGTTGGCGCCGGTGATGATGCAGCAGTCCTGGAGCACTGCCAACAATGACCTGGCCCCCTTCCCCGGGAACGTCCCAGCGGACGGCAAAGTGTGCAAGGCCAATCCGTGGCCCGATCCGATGGGCGGCGAGGGACAAACCACCTCCACCGGATGACCCGGGCTCAGGCTGCAATCACGTCCGGCACACTGGCAGCATGACTGACACCCGCATTCCGCCGTTGGTCGAACCGGCGCCCGAACTGACCCACGATGAAGTTGCGCGCTATTCCCGTCATCTGATCCTGCCCGGGATCGAGGGTGTTGGACAGCGTCGGTTGAAGAACGCAAAAGTTCTGGTGGTAGGTGCCGGCGGGCTGGGCTCGCCGGTGCTGCTGTACTTGGCCGCGGCGGGTGTCGGGACCGTTGGGATAGTCGACTTCGATGTGGTCGATGGATCAAATCTTCAACGCCAGATCATTCATACGGTGCACGATCTCGGACGGCTGAAAACCTCCTCCGCAGCCGATTCGATCGCTGCGGTGAATCCGTTGGTCACCGTCCAGGAGCATCGGGTGCGGCTGGACTCCGCAAATGCGCTCGGACTGTTGGCCGATTACGACCTGGTGCTCGACGGCACCGACAATTTTGCCACCCGCTATCTGGTCAACGATGCCTGTGTCCTGTTGGGTAAGCCGTATATCTGGGGTTCGATCTACCGTTTTGAAGGTCAGGTCAGCATCTTCTGGGCAGTCCACGGACCGCAATATCGGGATGTATTCCCGAAGCCACCCCCACCGGGGTCGGTTCCCAGCTGCGCCGAGGGGGGTGTCCTGGGCGTGCTCTGCGGATCGATCGGTTCGATGATGGCCAATGAAGCGATCAAGCTGATCTGCGGGATTGGCCGACCGCTGATCGGGCGCATCCTGATGTATGACGCCTGGGAGATGACCT
>JBBSUU010000311.1:0-4421 GCA_038234115.1 Mycobacteriales bacterium | reverse complement strand
CCCGCGGCGAGTGCCGCAGGTTGTTTGGCAACGTGCCTGGCTTTGCCCAGCACAGTGACGAACCCGCCGGAAGTGGTCCCGCCAGCGACGTGCGCACCAACCTGGGCGAGCACCGGCACCGCGGGCAGCGTGGCGATGTAGCCGGCCGCAGCCGATCCCAGCAGCAGCGGCGCCAGCAAACCACGCAGGCCGGAGTTGATCTCGGAGAGTTCGGCCGCCAGCGCGGGGCAACGGTCGCACTCGGCCAGGTGCGCATCGACTTGCGCCGTTTCCCTTTTTGACAGCCCACCACGAGTCCAGGCACCGAGCTTGTCGATGGTGGCGCGGCAACGTTCGGCAACGGTCTCGGCCATGTGGACCTGTAAGTAGGCCTCACGCAGCCCCTCTCGAGCGCGAAAAGCCAATGATGACACCGCATTGGGCGACATTCCGAGAAGCACGCCCACCTCGGCGGCGGATTGCCCCTCCACCTGGGTGTGCCAGAGCACGGATTGCCAACGCTCCGGGAGCTGGCGGAAAGCCTTTGCGACGAAGGAATTCTCCATCTTCATCAAAACCGGGTCGTCGGCTTCGGTGACTACTTCATGGGCCGCGACATCGTCGGTGAAATGCAGTCGACGGTCTTTGCGTGAGCGGTCGTAAGCGGTGTGGCGAATAGTGGTGAACAGGTACGCCCGAAAGGAGGAATCAGGGCCGCGCCCGTCGAGCAGGGTGTCCAGGACCCGAGCGAAGGATTCCGCCACCAGGTCGTCGGACTCGGCGCCGGACACCGAAATCTGCCGCGCCATAGTGGTGGCCGCGCGCGCATGCCGTCCGTAGAGGTCGCCGAAGGCTGATCGGTCGCCGGCGCGAACGCGGGAAATCAGCTCCGCGTCGCTGGGCGCACCTGCTTCGTCAAATTCGGGCTGCATATTGAATGCTTTCAGTCATTTTCGGGGTATATCTCGCACGCGACACTCAATAGCGTACGGGTGATGATCAGGCGAAGTGTCATCCCGTCGGGCAGCAGGCGGGCCGGCCGCAGATCGGTCGAGTGGCGAACATCAACCGTTGGTTACCCCGATTCAGCGCCAAACAGGCGTCATCACCGGCTGTTGGCCTCCACCTGAACCCGCCAAATAAATAAGTCTCGACTCTCGCGTGATGAAACAGGTATTGCTGCGTTTCTCCACTGTAGGGCTTCACAAGCCCAGACCCGGTCGGTGGTAGCGACGGGACAACACGACAAGAAGGTGCGTCAATGGCAAGAGGGACACAGCTGGGCCGGCTCACCGCCGCGTACCTGCGTGCCCAGTGGTCGCAACGTTCGGCTGCGACCGGATGGTCATTTCCGTCCGATTGGGATTGCCCGGCCGTCGATGCGGTCTGCGAATGCGTCACGAGCGAAGCCGATGTCTGGCCGGCCGCCGAGAGGCTGGGGCGATCCCGTGCCGCGGCGGGGGTGGGACTGGGAGAAACGCTCGCCGATGTTGACGCGCTGGTGTCACTTCTACCGGCATCTTTCGCCGATATCTTGCGTCGAGCCGCCTCCCTTGGTTGGGCCGAGCGAATCGTTGCAGCGCCGGTCGGTATTTCGGACCCGCTGACCGGTTTGGTTTCCCGGGAATATCTGCAGATCCGTCTTGCCGAGATCTATCAGGCGGCCAACGCCCGCCGGAGCGACGTCTCCCAGCAGTACGCCCTGGCGGTGGTTCGGATTGACCTCGCAGGTCGCAGTGCCTGGCAGCGAACGCTGCCGATGATTTTGGTCAGTGAGAGCCTTCGAACGGTCTTTGATGGCGGCGAGACCCTGGCGCAGTTGGGCGAGCCGATGGCCGTTGCTTTGGCCGGCCGCGATGAGGTCTTGCCCCGCCGGATTCAATTGGCCTCCCGGCTGATCACCAGTCGCACGTCAGCCGACCCGGAAGCGAGAATCCCGCCGCCGCGGGTCTGGACAGAACCATTGCCCACCACGTACGCCGCGGCTCGATCGTTGATCGAAGAGTTGGGGCGGTAGGTCGCCTGAAACTGAATACGCCGATCGTCGGTAGCCGTATCTCCACAACCCCCCTTAGTGGAGGTACGGCGACCCGCGGTCGGCGTATTTTTCTATCCTCCGTCCGGGAGGTTCTTTGCCAGGCAGGTGGACGCGGGACTTGCTTTGTACTGTCCGAAGCTCGGGATCCTGGTGTAGCCACTTTTTTCGTAGAGCGCCATGGCCTCCGGCTGCACGAGCCCACATTCCAGCTGCAGTCGATTCCAACCCTGACGCCGGGCGGCGGCCTCCAGTTCGGACAGCAGAATCCTCGAGGCTCCGTACCCTCGATACCGGGGGCTGATATACATCCGTTTGATTTCACCGACCTGACTGGGGTCCAGGCCCGCAGGCAGGTCTTCCGGGTAGGCAATTCTTCGCACGCCACCGCAACCCATCGCTCGACCGGCGCCATCGCGGACGATGAACATCACGTCGACTTCCACTGCAGCATTTCCGGCCGCGGCATCAGGATCGGAACCGTAGCGCAACGCGAGTTCGTAGGCCTGTTCCTGGCACAGCGCAACAACCTCGGGGTCGTCCCATCCAATGACGCTGATGGTGGGGTGGATGGCGTTACTGGCGTTGGGGGCGGACACGAGAACCCATCCTGCCACTGCGCGCCGGGAACCGACTTCGCGGTTCTCAACTAGGCTCACTTCTCGTGGATTCACGCACGGGTATGCCCCGAGTCGGAATGGTAGGCGGCGGGCAATTGGCCCGGATGACGCATCAAGCAGCAATCGGGTTGGGCCAAACCCTGCGAGTGCTCTCGGTTTCGGCCGACGACTCTGCTGCGTTGGTGACGCCAGAGGTAGAAATCGGCGAACATACCGACCTCGACGCGCTGCGCAGATTCGCAGCCGGTTGCGAGGTGGTCACCTTCGACCACGAACACGTGCCGACCGAACACATCCGGACGTTGGCCGCCGAAGGTTTTGCCATCTACCCGGGGGCCGACGCACTGGAGCACGCGCAGGACAAGGGTGTGATGCGCACCCGGCTGTCAGCAATGGGCCTCCCGGTGCCGGCCTACGCCTTGATTCCGTCGGGGGCCCCGCACCCACTCCTGGTCGTCACCGAGTTTGCCGGTGCGACGTGGCCGGTGGTGCTCAAAACTGCTAGGGGCGGCTACGACGGACGCGGTGTGTGGATGCTGCGGGATGAGGCGCAGGCTGCCGAGGTGCTGGCCGGCCTGACCGAAGCGGGTGACCTCTTGGTCGAGGCGTTGGTGCCGTTGACCCGTGAGCTTGCCGCGGTGGTGGCCCGTTCGCCATTTGGTCAGGCCGCTGCCTGGCCGGTGGTGGAAACCGTTCAACTGGACGGGATCTGCGTCGAAGTCATCGCGCCCGCGCCGGGTCTGCCCGACGATCGCGCGGTCGCCGCGCAGGAGTTGGCCCTGCACATTGCGGCCACGCTGGGCGTGGTGGGCGTACTCGCGGTAGAGCTGTTCGAAGTACCGGTTTCCGCGGACTACCCGGATGGACTCGTCATCAACGAGTTGGCCATGCGGCCGCACAATTCCGGACACTGGTCGATCGATGGCGCTGTCACCAGCCAATTCGAGCAGCACCTGCGTGCTGTCCTGGACTACCCGCTGGGACGTACCGATGCGATTTTCCCGGTCACCGTGATGGGTAACGTCATCGGCGGTTCGGGGGCCGCTTCGGGACACTCCACCGGGGACTCGGCCGGCACCGGGATCGGAATGGATGAACGAGTGCATCATTTGGCTGCCAGGTTCCCGCAGGCCAAGGTTCACCTGTACGGCAAGGCTTTTCGACCGGGACGCAAGTTGGGTCATGTCACCGTCGGTGGCAGTGAAGTGGCTCCGACCAGGCGAGCAGCGCAACTTGCTGCACTGTGGCTCAGCGATGGTGTGTGGGGTGACGGGTACTCCGTCCATGACGGCCCGGCCGATGGTGGGGGACGTGATGGTTCGGGACGTGATGGTTCGGGATCTGCGGGTTCGCCCGGGGATGGTTCAGGACATGATGGTTCGCCCGGCGACGGTTCGGGACGACATGGGCACCGACGGAAGGTGGAGAACTGATGTCCGGAGCACTCAACCCGGTGGTCGGCCTGATCATGGGCTCGGACTCGGACTGGAATGTGATGTCCGCGGCGTCGGACATCCTTGCCGATTTTGAGGTGCCGTTCGAGGTTGGGGTGGTCTCCGCGCACCGCACGCCGGCCCGAATGCTCGAGTACGCCACCTCGGCAGCCGGTCGTGGTCTACGGGTGATCATCGCCGGCGCCGGCGGCGCCGCCCATCTGCCCGGCATGGTGGCATCGGCGACAATTCTTCCGGTGATTGGAGTTCCGGTCCCACTGGCCAAACTCGACGGGCTGGATTCGCTGCTGTCCATCGTGCAGATGCCGGCCGGGATTCCGGTGGCCACGGTAT
>JBBSUU010000310.1:0-4439 GCA_038234115.1 Mycobacteriales bacterium | reverse complement strand
GGGCATCCCGCGTCAGTGAGCGGACGAACTGGGCGACAGTTCAGTTTCTGCTGGAGAACTCGGTCTTCCTGTTGATCGGCCTGCAGGTCAAGCATGTGCTGCAAAGTGCCATGCAGGACTCGCTCGGTGCCGCTCAGATCTGGTTCGGCTGCGCCATCGTGCTGGTAGCGGTATTGCTCCTTCGGCCGATCTGGGTATTCCCGGCGACTTATCTGCCGCCCCTGTTGTCCAAGAAGATTCGAGAACGGGAAGGTCAGGTGCCGTGGGCCTTCCCGGCGGTGGTGTCCTGGGCCGGGATGCGTGGCGTGGTGACGTTGGCCGCAGTTTTTGCCATTCCGCGGGAAGTGGAACATCAACCGGTGCTGGTACTTTCGGCGTTGGTCGTGGTGGGCGGAACGCTCGGACTGCAGGGCGTCACCCTGCCCTGGTTGGTACGGCGTCTCGGACTGCGCGGGCCGGACCGCCGGGAGGATCTCCTTCAGCACGCGGCTGCGATGCAGGCCTCGACGGACGCCGGCCTGGCCGAATTGGCCAAGGTCACGAGGCCGGATGATTCGCCCGAGGTGCTGGCGATGATCAAACGTCGCACCCAGGAACGGGGGCTGGCGGCGTGGGAGCGGTTGGGTCGCCCGGAGTCAGAAGAATTGACTCCAAGTCAGCGGTATGCCGAGCTGAGACTGCTGATGGTGCAGGCAGAACGGTCCAAGGTGCTGGAACTGCGCGACTCCGGGACCGTGCCGCATGAGGTACTCAGTGGCCTTCTGGCCCGGCTCGATGTCGAAGAATCGATGCTTGATGTCTCCGAGGATGACGAAGAAGAGCGAGAAAGTGATCTGGTGACACCCGGCGGCCCGGGTGCGCTTGCCGGTTGTGAACATCTCCGGGAAGCGCCGACCGACGTGGAATCGAACTCACCGGGTGAATGCTTGGACTGCACTCGGGAAGGGACCGCCCCCGTTCACCTTCGAATGTGTTTGGACTGCGGCAATGTCGGCTGCTGTGACTCCTCTGTTGGCGTACATGCAGACCGACATTTCAAGACCACCGGGCATGCCGTGATGCGCAGTGTGGAACCCGGCGAAGCGTGGCGCTGGTGCTACGTCGATGAGTTGCTCGGCTGAATTTTTCAGCTGAGCTGCTCGGCTGAATTGCTGGTCAGGGCCGTTCCAGGACGTACCAACCACTTCGGGTCATTCCGGTGATTTCAGAGCCGCTGTCCAAAGCCGGTTGCAGGATCGCCCGCTGAGCTCGCCGCCATGATCTGGCAGCCTCCGGGTCGGTCCGAACCAAGTGCTCGATATCGGACGGCGTACCGCAGAGCTGGCGCATCTGTTGCGCGCCGGAAAATACGTGTGGTGCCGCCGGTGCGCCGCCATCGGACGGCCAGAGTGCGGCCTTCTGGGTTTCGGCTTCACTGATCTCCAGCTCGAGAACCTGCCCATCTGCGGCGGCGACCGCAGTCGGGCTGCGCAGATCCCAACGAACCAATACCCGGTCGGTCTCTTGGTCGGCGTTGATGGCGTCCGGGATCGTTCCGTAAAGGTTGGGGAGGTAGCGGACCGCCTTGGCACCGAGAAGGGTCATATTGAAGAACGCGTTGCGCCGGACCAGCGGATCGAAGGTCCACTCGATGGTGTCGACGCCACGTGCCAATGCACAGTCACGCTGGTGCATTTTCAGTGCCCAGCCCACCCGGCGGCCGCGTGCACTCGAAGCGACCGCGGCGACGTGGGAGTGCATGACAAGTGCTCCGTCGGGGGCGGAGCGGGGATGCTGCCAAGGCCGGATCTCGCCGAAGCCAATCGCGACACCGACAAGTTCGTCGTTGAGGAAAGCGCCACCGATATACCCACCAGATAGCGAGATCGCCACCGTGAGGTCCACCGGTACGGGCTGGCCGTTGTTGGCGCCAAAGACCTGGCTGATCAACGCTGCTCCGGCGGTGAATTCCTTGATGCCGTTCAACACCCGAATTTCAAGCTCATCCGGGGCCGGTGTCCCGGCGTCGGTGTCATTGTTCTGAAGTCTGTCCAGCTGGAGTCCACCGAAATCAAGTTCCTGGTAAGCGGGCTGAACCGGCTCCGTTGAATCGCCCCCTACCGGATCCTGCTCTGAGGATTCGTGCACTGACAATTTCTGACCTGCTAATTCAGGCTCTGTCGGTTCTTGGTCTGTTGGTTTTTCGCCGGACAGGTGGCCTGCGGCTGCCACGACTGCAGTTGGAGCGTCTACCACCGGTACGTCTACCACCGGTACGTCGGCAACAGGTACGTCGGCAACAGGTACGTCGGCAGCAGGTACGTCTGAAGCTGGGGAAACGGCCTGATCTTCCGGCAGCGGGGATTCGGTCATAACTCATTCTCCCATCCACTGGCCGTTGGGTCCGCAGGTGGTGTAGCCCGATGCCGACCGCCAACACCCTGCGGACCGGAGCAGCCACCTAAACGCGAAACTGCCCGGTCGCGCGAGGGCGACGGGGCAGTTTCGGAAGCTAAGGGGCCGGCTCAGGTGAAGATGCTGACGCCACCGGGTCCGACGAGCAGACCGACCACGATCAGCACTACGCCCCAGAGGACCTGCTTGCGGAAGATCGCGAAGATCCCCGAGACGACCAGAATGACCGCCAGAATCCAGAGAATTGTTGCCATCGTTTACTCCTTAAGGTTCGCCGCCTGGGTGGCGACTTAGTTGTTCGTGCTCGCGGGGGGCAGCACGATTCTCATTTGAACACAACACGGATTTAATACCCAAACGGCGTGCATCCAATCACGAATCGCTGGTCCGATCCGAAAATTTTCACTGAAATCTCGCAGTATTTGCTCAGCAGGGTGTCTGCATCACCGGTCCGCGGCGCCGACGGCATTGAAATCGACGCGGGTGGACCGAGAGTGAGTCGCGATTGCGCAAGTCTGCGCACGCTCTCTCGTGGAGGTAGCTGCCCGAGCAGAGCAAAAATGCGCCAGGAAGGTGAATTTGCGCTGTAATTCACCACTTTCGATAAGCTTAAGCGACACCAATGGCTGATTTCGAGACCGACTGTATTCGGAGGGTAGCGCAAAAGAATCAACGCGATAGGTTTAACGCGTTCAATAGGTATCAGGAGAGCTAACGATGAGCATCAGACAGTCAACACAGCGTCACATCACTATGGGGTCGATTCTCGGCGTTGCGATCGCTGCTGCGTTGTCATTCGGCCCTGCTGCCTTTGCCGAGGAAACCGATTCGCCCGCGACCACCATCCAACTGATCGAAGCGACCTCCTCGTCGATCGCTGCGGTCGAGGTTGCCGGGGTTTCTGCGGTCGAAGCGCCCCAGGCCACCGTCATCGAGATCGGTACGGCAACTTCATCCTCGATCGCTCCAATTCAGGTCGCGGGCACCTTCGCTACGCTCCAGACGGTTCCGACGATGATCGAGATCGGCGAAGCCACCTCCTCCAGCATTCCTGCATTCGGTCTGACTCCCGTTGCCGATGTCGTGGTGGCCGACCAGTTCACTTCGGAACCAACAGTGATCGAGATCGGCGAAGCGACCTCGTCGAGCATCGCGGCCCCGACGGTTCCGGACGCTCGTGTTTCCCCAGTCGGCGCAGCTGTTGCCACTGCGCCGGTCACTCTGGCCGTCGAGTCACAGATCCAGGTGAGCGGCACTTCAGCTTCCTCGCCTGCCGACCCCGCTCCGTCAGCAGCTGGCGTGAACTCGAGCGTGGTCACTTCCCAACAGCAGAAATCGGCAAACCAAAGTGTTGCTACGCAGAGCGTTATCGCCAAGAAGGATCCGGCAATGCAGCAGCAGATCGCGCACCCGACTCCCATTGCTGCGGTTGAACCGGCGGCACCGTCATCATTGAGCAGCCTGGGTTGGACAATTCCAGCGCTGGTCTTCGGCTTCTTGATGTTCCGGATGTTGCGACGTTCCGCCCACAAGCACTGATAATTTAGCTGTACGGATCAGTCAGGTGTAGTAACAGGTTTCGGTCGTGGCGGGTGCCTGCCCTGGTGTGATGGTTGAGATCCGCCACTGGCCATTGCCAATCGTTGGCTGCAAGTTGGCGGGCCAGGCCGGCCATCCCGGGGACCGAAGTGATGTCGCCCGACCACGGCAGTTCGCCCTCGTGATCCAACATTGTGGTGGCCACCGTCAGCCCGCCGTGAGGCGATCGCAGTAGCTCGACAATGCGTCCCTGTTGAGGGAAGTCGATCAGGGACGGCGCTGTCACCTCCCACCAGGGATGATCACCGTGGTGTGCGGTGACCCGAGTGATGTGCGTGTGTCCATTCAGCCAAAGAATGAGACTGCGATGGCCGCTGAGAGTAGCTGCAAATTCCTCGCCGAGCACGCGCCGGGGAGCTCCTGGCGGCCCGGTTGGATTTATCAAATCTGCCGAGGTGTGGTGGGAGGCAAGTACTATGTAGCGGCGTTCGGCATCGGCATCATCG
>JBBSUU010000309.1:0-4440 GCA_038234115.1 Mycobacteriales bacterium | reverse complement strand
GCCGGCGACCTGGACGAGGCCACCGGCGTCCTTTCGTTCTGAGGCAGTCGGGTCTTTACCCGTCATCTCAGCAAGCGCGTCTACCCGTGCGGGGCAACCACAATTGACCGGGCCGGGAACTCGCCGCCACCGTGCACCAGCAGTTCTGTGCCGTTGATATAGGTAGCCAAATCAGAGCTGAGCAACAGGCACGCATTTGCGATGTCGGCCGGCACTGCCATCCGCTGCAACGGGATGGTGCGGGCAACGGCCTCCTGTCCGGCTTCATCGCCGTAGTGCAGGTGCGAGAGCTCCGTTCGCACGAGCCCAACAGTGACTTGGTTGATCCGCACTTTGGGGCTGAACTCCAGCGCCAGCGCTCTTGTCAGCATCGTCAGGCCGGCCTTGGCTGCCGAATACGCGGCCGTGCCGGGCGCCGGGTTGCTGCCGGCAACACTGCCAATGTTGATGATGACGCCGCCGGTTTCCTGTTTCTGCATCACCGCGTTGGCCGGTTGCGCCATATAGAACGGCGCGAGCATGTTCAAGGTGACAACCGAGGCGACAAATCTGGGCGAAACCGTTGCTGCATCAGAGTTGGGTGATCCACCGGCATTGTTGACCAAGATATCCAGTCGGCCGTAGAGCCGAACAGCCTCTTCGACGACGGCAACGGCTTGATCCGGCTGGCGAATGTCGGCTTGGAAAAAGGCAGCTGTCCCGCTGCCGCCAGTTGGCAGGTCCGTGGTTGCCGAGCGACCACAGACCAGTACCTTGGCGCCGGCGGCCAAGAACTCGGCTGCGATGACAGCGCCGATACCGCGTGTGCCACCGGTGACGACGGCAACTTTGCCAGTGAGATCTACACTCATCCGAGCCTCTCAATGATGGTGACATTTGCCTGCCCGCCGCCCTCGCACATCACCTGAAGGCCATAACGACCGCCGGTTCGTTCGAGTTCGTGGAGCAGGGTCGTCATAAGACGGGCACCGGTGGCGCCCAGAGGATGTCCCAGCGCGATACCGCCGCCGTTGACATTAACTTTTGCCGGGTCGGCGCCGCTATCTTTCAACCAGGCCAGAACCACACTGGCAAAGGCCTCGTTCACTTCGAACAGGTCGATGTCATCTATGGTGAGCCCGGTTTTGGCCAAGGCATGGGCTGTTGCCGGGATGGGCGCGGTCAACATCCAGACTGGGTCTGCGCCTCGGACCGACAGGTGATGAATGCGTGCCCGGGGGGTGACACCGTGCTCGGCGACAGCTTTTTCGCTCATCACCAGGAGAGCTGCTGCGCCATCGCAGATTTGGCTGGCCACCGCGGCGCTCACCCGGCCTCCCGGCTCGAGCGATTTGAGCCCGGCCATCTTTTCCAGGCTCGTGTCAGCGCGAGGGCAGGTGTCGGTTGCAATTGCGCCGAACGGGACGATCTCCCGGCGGAATCGACCTTCGGCAATAGCGGTGAGCGCGCGCTGATGGCTCTGCAGGGCAAAGACTTCCATATCTTCGCGGGTGAGGTTCCACTTCTCGGCGATCATCTCAGCTGATCGGAACTGGGAAATAGGTTCCGTGCCATAGCGCTTTTGCCATCCAACCGACCCGCTGAAGGGATCAGGAAAGCCAAACTGTTCAGCCACCGTCATGGCCGCCGAGATCGGGATAGCACTCATATTTTGCACGCCGCCCGCGACGACGATATCTGCCGTCCCACTCATGACTGCCTGGGCCGCAAAATGAACCGCCTGCTGGGATGAACCACACTGACGATCAATGGTCACTCCCGGCACTTCCTCCGGTAGCCCGGCCGCCAGCCATGCGGTCCTGGCGATGTCTCCCGCCTGCGGGCCGATCGTATCGACGCAGCCAAAAATCACATCTTCCACCAACGACGGATCCACTCCGGAGCGCTGCATCAAAGCGGTGAGCACATGTGCGCCCAAGTCGGCGGGATGGACACCTGCCAGGTCACCGCCCCGTCTGGTGACCGGTGTGCGGACTGCGTCCGTGATGTAGGCCTGCGCCATGAGCCGCTCCTTCGTGAGGCGATGTCAGCTTAACTTCAACCACAGTCTAGCAAGCGCTTGGTTGGTGAGCTACGATTCATCGGTAAATCTCGCGCGCAGAGCCGGCCGGACGCGGTCTGGAACGAAACGACTTACGGGGGATAGGCCAGTGATGGATCCGTTTGAAATTATTGTCGATTCCGTTCTCGGCGAGCCGATGCAGGTCTTTCGGCACCGGTCCCGGTCATTACGGGAGCTGCTCATAAACTCGCAGCGATTTGGTCCGATCGAATACCTTGTCTTCCCCGAGAGCAGGATCACCTATGGCGCTCACCTGGAAATGGTCGCTGCGGTGGCGACGGGACTGGTGCAGCGCCACCGGATCAAACCCGGTCAGCGGGTAGCGATTCTGGCCGCGAATACTCCAGAATGGTTGCTGACGTTCTGGGCCAGCGTGAGCATCGGCGCAGTTGTTGTTGGGATCAATGGATGGTGGGCGGCACCAGAAATGGACTGGGCGCTGGAGCACTGTGAGCCGACGGTCTTGTTTGCCGACAGTCGCGGGCGAGAGCGGCTTCGCCAAACCGGTGTTTCTCATCCCTTCCCGATCCTCGATCTCGGCGAGGAGATCACCGACCTGGTCGCCACCTTCGCTGGTGCGGCTTTTCCGGACATCCCGTTGGACGAGGATGATCCGGCAGTTCTGCTGTACACCAGCGGAACCAGTGGGCGTCCGAAAGGTGCGGTACACAGTCATCGCAACGTCATTGGCATGGTGCAGATCCAGACCAGGGCGCAGGAGTTGAAAAAGACTGCCGGAGCGCATCTCCCGCAGGATATTGCGTGTACTACTTTTCCGTTTTTCCACGTTTCGGGCCTCTATGGCTCGGTGGTTGCCGCCGCAGTGGGCGGCGACACGCTGGTTTTCGTCACCGGGCGCTTTGACAGCGCCAAAGTTCTACGAGCCATCGAAACAGAAAGATGCACCCGGTTCTCGGTGGTCCCCACAACGGCATGGCGGGTCGTCAACGATCCAACAGTGAGCAAATATGACCTCAGCTCAGTAACGCGGATCGCGGGGGGAGCAGCGCCGATGTCACCAGAGTTGCAGCAACGTTTGCGGGCGGTTTTCCCCAACGCGCTGCTCGGCTTCGGCTATGGATCAACCGAATGCACAGCGATGGCCACCGGTGCGCCCGACGCCGACCTGTTGGTCGACCCGCGCACCGCAGGACGTGTAATGCCGACCATCGAGCTTGAGGTGCGAGATTTATTCGGAAACGTTGTACCGGACGGGGTGGAGGGCGATGTCTACGTTCGCAGCGCCCTGGTCATGCTCGGCTATTGGCGGGACCCAACGGCCACCTCAGAGGCTATCGGAGCCAATCGCTGGTTGCGCACCGGTGATATCGGCACCTTCGCCGATGGCAGGTTGTCCTTGACGTCTCGACGCTCTGATCTGATTCTACGGGGCGGGGAAAATGTGTATCCGGTAGAGGTTGAACAGTGCCTCGAGAGGCATCCTGCCGTGGCCGAATGCGCTGTCATCGGGCTCGCAGATCCAGAATATGGACAGGAGGTCTGCGCGATTATTGTGCTCAATGAGCAACTTTCAGTCGATATAGCGAAGCTGTCTGCCTTTGTCAGCACCCGGTTGGCGAATTACAAGGTGCCAACGCAGTGGCACCTGGTGACTCGAGCATTGCCCCGCACGGCCACCGGCAAGCTGATGAAAGGGCAATTGCAGGAACAGTTCGTCGGTAACTGAACAGGGCGCCATCGCAGCGCAGCGCGGCACGACCGGATCCCGGAGGACCAATCAATGAGCAGTACCAACGACAATCGCACTGAATGGGCCGCGCTATTGGCGACCCTGGCAGCTCGGCAGGCAACGGCCGCGGCGATGGGTGGCGCAGCGAAGCTGGACCGTTACCGCGCCAGTGGTCGAGTGGATGCACGTCAACGGATCGCCGCCCTCCTGGATCGGGCCACCTTTGTCGAAATTGGTTCTCTCGCCGGAAACGAAAAAGTACCAGCGGACGCCTTTGTCGCCGGGCACGGCAGTATCGACGGACGCGCCGTTCTGGTCGGGGCCGAGGACTTCACCATTGCCGGTGGTTCGATCGGAACCGCAGGCGCTACCAAGCGGGCCCGGATAGCGCTACTTGCCCAGCAGGAGCGCGTCCCGCTGATCATGATGTTGGAAGGCGCCGGGCATCGAGCTACCAATGCGTTGGATGCCCACCGGCCGGCCCCCAACGACCTGCAGGCCATGAGCGAGCTGGCAGGTTTGGTACCAACGGTTTCTATTGTGACCGGTCCGTCAGCCGGTCACGGAGCGCTGGCCGCGCCGATGTCAGATTTCGTCGTCATGATCCAAGGGCAAGGGGCGCGCTTTACTGCGGGCCCCCCGCTGGTGGAGGCCTCAACCGGGGAGAAGGTTGACAAGCAGACCCTCG
>JBBSUU010000308.1:0-4448 GCA_038234115.1 Mycobacteriales bacterium | reverse complement strand
CTCGGCGGAATCTGCGACCGATTCGGTTTCCTGAACTTCTCGGTGGCCATGTGGAACGGTAAGGATCGGATCCTCAAGGAGCGGCTGTTCGGGTTGACGAACGCCGAGGGGAACCATGGGGAGGATGTCAAGGAGTATTGGTGGGCGCTGGACGGCACCCCCACCCATAGTTGGATGCAATGGCTCTACCGCTACCCACAGGCCAAGTATCCCTACCGCCGGCTCCGTGAAGAGAATGCTCGACGCGGTCGTGACGAGCGCGAATACGAATTGAGCGACACCGGCGTCCTGGACGAGGATCGCTTCTTCGACGTCACCATGACCTATGCCAAGGCCGCGCCGGACGATATGTGTATCACGATCAGCGCCACCAATCACGGCCCGGAGGCGGCACCCCTTGATCTGATCCCGCAGCTCTGGTTTCGCAACACCTGGACCTGGGGCCGCGATGATCGACGCAGCGTCATCACGCCGGTGCTGGCACCGAATCTGTCGGCCGGGATGGAAGCCGTGGGGTTGCAGCATGGCTACCTCGGACGCTATTACCTGGCCGCCGAGGGTGAACCCACGGTGATGTTCTGCGAGAACGAAACCAATGCCATCAAACTTTTCGGCGCCGCGAAGAATGACACCGTTCTCACCAAGGACGGTTTCAACAATTTCATCGTCGACGGTGAGGCTGACGCGGTCACCCTGACCGATGGCGGGACCAAGGCCGGGTTCTGGTATCACTTCGAATCCGTTGCCGCCGGTGCGACAGTGTCGATAAACTTGCGTCTTTCCTCCAACCTGCCATCCGAGGACACCTTCGGAAGCGGCTTTGACACGATCAAAGCCGACCGGAAGAGCGAGGCCGACGCGTTCTACGAGCACGTGATCCACCACAGCCTCTCCGCCCAGGATCGCCACGTGGCGCGCCGCGCCTACGCCGGGTTGCTCTGGGGCAAGCAGTTGTACCGCTACGACGTGGATCAGTGGCTGCAGGGTGACCCGTCGGAACCACCGGCACCCGACTCCCGCCGGGGTGAGGCCGGCCGCAACACCCACTGGCGCCACCTGGCGCTGGCAGACATCGTCTCCATGCCCGACGAATGGGAGTATCCCTGGTTCGCCGCTTGGGATTTGGCCTTTCACACTATTCCGTTGGCACACGTCGATCCGGAGTTCGCCAAAGAACAGCTGGTCCTGATGTGCCGGGAATGGTCGATGCATCCCAATGGCCAACTACCCGCCTACGAATGGGAGTACGGCGATGTCAACCCGCCGGTCCACGCCTGGGCGGCCTGGCACGTCTACCGGATCGACGGCTCCCGGGACCGGGACTTCCTGATTCGGGTCTTCACCAAACTACTGCTGAACTTCTCCTGGTGGGTGAATCGCAAGGACCGCAACGGTTCCAACATCTTCGAGGGCGGCTTCCTCGGGATGGATAACATCGGCGTCTTCAACAGGTCGGCTCCCTTGCCACCGGGATTTCGGCTGGAGCAATCCGACGCCACCAGCTGGATGGCCTTCTACTGCCAGCAGATGTTCAACATCGCGCTGGAACTATCCCGGCACGACAAGGCCTGGGACGACACGGCCACCAAATTCCTCGAACACTTCCTGTCGATCGCCAAGGCGATGAACTCCTTTGGTTCGCAGAATGTTTCGCTGTGGCACGAGGGGGATGGCTTCTACTACGACGTCCTGGTCCACCCGGATGGCAGCGCCGAACACCTGCGGGTCCGCTCGATGGTGGGACTCCTGCCAATTCTCGGAGCCACCGAATTGCCGTCCTGGATCGCGAAGGACTGCCCCGACGTGACCAATCGGCTGCGGTGGTTGCAACGAAGACGACCGGAATTGGTGGGGCCGCTGCTGTGGCAGACCGGGCCGCAGGGGCGTCGGATGTTGCTCTCGATGGTCAATCCGGAGCGGCTGCGCAAGATATTGGTCCGGCTTTTCGATACCGACGAGTTTCTTTCCCAGTTCGGCATCCGTTCGTTGTCCGCCGCTCTGAAGGACGAACTGTGGGCACAGGTCGGCGGTCAATCCAGCGCTATCGAATACGAACCCGGCGAATCACGTACCAACATGTTCGGTGGAAATTCGAACTGGCGGGGTCCCGTCTGGTTCCCGGTGAATGTGTTGTTGGCCGACAAACTGCGTACCTATGGGCGCCATTTCGGTGACACGTTCACGATCGAGATCCCGACCGGCTCCGGGAATCTCAAAACCCTGACCGAGGCGGCCGACCTGATCGACAACCGGCTGACCGCACTGTTCCGGCCGGTCAATGGGAAACGGCCGGCCGACGGTGATCGGATCGAGGCCAGCGACAACCCGCTGTGGAGTATTCACCCCACCTTCAGCGAGTATTTCGACGGCAATACCGGCGAAGGTCTGGGGGCAACGCACCAGACCGGGTGGACGGCGCTGGTAGCGCACCTGCTGAATCCGCGATTGCCGTCAGATCCTGGGTAATTTCCGCCCCCACTCGATGCGAGCGCATAAACTTGGGGAGTGACCACGCAAAATTCGTCCGAGTTCAGCACATCAGGCGCCTACGTCCATGGCGGCGAAGAGTTCAATCGGGACACCCGCTACATCGAAACTCGCATCACCGCCGACGGCCGCGATGGCTACCCGGTGGAACCGGGGCGTTATCGCCTGGTGGTCGCGAAGGCCTGCCCCTGGGCAAACCGAGCGATCATCGTGCGCCGGTTGCTCGGTTTGGAGGAGGTGTTGTCCATGGGTAACTGCGGACCGACGCACGACAGTCGCAGCTGGACCTTCGACCTGGATCCGGATGGACTCGACCCGGTCCTTCGAATCTCCCATCTGCAGCAGGCCTATTTCGCCCGTTTCCCGGACTACCCCCGGGGGATCACGGTGCCGGCCATGGTCGAGATTGCCACCGGCAAGGTCGTTACCAACGACTACCCGCAGCTGACCTTGGACTTCTCCACGCAGTGGAAGCAATATCACCGCGAAGGTGCGCCGGAGCTGTACCCGGAGCATCTTCGGTCCGAGATCGACGAAGTGGCCGATCTGGTTTTTCGGGATGTGAACAACGGCGTCTATCGCGGCGGTTTCGCGGGTTCCCAGGCCGCTTTTGCGAAGTCCTAGGAGCGACTCTTCAGCCGTCTGGACTGGCTCTCGGAGCGGTTGTCCACCCAGCGTTTCCTGGTGGGCGACACCATCACCGAGGCCGATGTCCGACTCTTCACTACGTTGGCCCGTTTCGATGCGGTCTATCACGGTCACTTCAAGTGCAACCGCAACAAGCTGACCGAAATGCCGGTCCTCTTCGCCTACGCCCGAGATCTGTTCCAGACACCAGGTTTTGGTGACACCATCGACTTCGAGCAGATCAAGAAGCACTACTACATCGTGCACACCGACATCAATCCCACGCAGATCGTGCCGGTCGGGCCAGAAATTGCGAGCTGGCAGTTGCCGCACGGTCGGGAGGAGCTCGGCGGCCGCCCGTTCGGCGACGGTTTCGCGCCCGACGCGATCTAGGCTTATGAAACGCGGTAGACGGAGGAAGCGCCGGACTCGCTAGATTGCCTCGGCCTCGAACCGACTCGCATTGGCCACAATGCTGCTCGCCAGTTCGGCATCACGCGCGGTCACCTGGCCGTCGGCCTCATGGGTTGTTATCCGGATGATCAGCTTGTTGTAGCGCCAGTCGACATCGGGGTGGTGGTTGAGCGCTTCGGCCAACTCGCCGATGGCGGCAAAGAAGGAGATCGCCCGGCGCGCGGCGGCCATCTGGTAGATCACCGTCAAGGCGCCACCCTCGGCCCGCCACCCCTGAAGGCGCTCGAGCACGCCCGTCATCTCTTCTTCGGTCAGCACTGTGGGTTTGTCCATAGCCTGAGTCTGTCAGAGCCCGGCCCAAACGCACCCAGCGAATTCGGTAGGCACTACCGCCCGGTCAGCAACGGAATCCGCGCCGCGGGGCGCTGGGAAATCCAACTGGGAAAAGTTTCGTAAAAGTTTGCCGGATGCGGAACTTAAATCTGCTCAGCCGCCTCCTATATATTACCGACAGCAACCAAAGTCGGACAGACGGTGAGGCGCAGACATTGCGTCGCGGCGTCGGAGGAACCATTTCAGCAGCTCAGTCGGTGTTGGCGAGGGGTATCGACTGCGCGGAAGAATCTCCGGCGCCGATGTCGGGCGAGCGCCGCTGACTAGATCGTCCGGCGATCGATAACCCGGCCGGCGGCAACCGCGACCAAATCCGACATCGTTACCGATTCGAGACTCGACAGGTAGCTCCGACCTGGGCGCTCCGGCATATCCACGATGTTGTGCACCACCACAACCTTGGCCCCGGCTGCCTCGGCCGAGCGCACGCCGGTAAAGGAGTCCTCGAAAGCCACGCACCTGGCGGGATCAACGCCGAGCTGCTCCGCGGCGGTGAGATACGGCTCCGGGTGCGGCTTGCCGTGCGT
>JBBSUU010000307.1:0-4468 GCA_038234115.1 Mycobacteriales bacterium | reverse complement strand
TTTCTCGAGCGCAGCGGAAGCGGCCTGAAAAGAGTTGTAGAACATGGCCAGTTCGTCGAGCGGGTCATACATCCGGCGTAGGTAGAGCAAAAACGCCGCCAACACGCCGATCTGGGTTTCGCCGTCGATCACCCGCACGGCGCCGAAGATGATCACGGCGGCGAGGGTGAGGTTACCGATCCACCGAACGCCAGGGGTGTAGATCGCCAACGTGATGATGGCGTCGCCGCTGGACTTGGCGTAGGAGTCGTTCTCGACCTGCAGAATCTTCTCGTTGCGCGACTCCCGGCGAAAGGCCAGTACGGCGCGCAGACCGTTCATGGTCTCGGCGAACTGCACGATCAGCGAGGCGATCGCCGATCTGGTCTTGCGGTAGATCGTCATGGAGCGCCGCTGAAACCATCGCGTGAGGAAGTACATGGGCAGGAAGGCCAGCAACGCGACCACACCGAGCGGCCAGTCCAGCCAGACCAAAGCAGCCGACATCACGACGACTGACAAAATTCCGGAGATCAGTCCGTCCAGCCCGTCGCCGAACAGATCTGCCAACGTGTCCAGATCACTGGTCATCCGCGAGATGACCTTGCCGGAGGTGTATTTCTCGTGGAAGGACAGGCTCAGGGATTGGGAATGGTCGAACACCCGGCCACGCAGATCCAACAGCAGGTCCTGCGAGATCCGTCCGGAGAGCCGAGTGAACAGGGCGCGGCCCAGGGAACTGGCGATGCCGGCCCCCAGATAACCCAGTAGGGCAAAGGTGAGTGGTCCGCGGTTGCCGTCAATCAGGGCCGGTACCGCAGTGTCGATGCTGTACGCGATCAGGAGGGGACCCGCCAGCGCGGCCGCCTGCTCGGTGATGACGACAAGCAGGACGGCGAGCAGCATCTTGCGATGGGGCCGTAACAACGAACCCAGCAGCCGCCGGGATCGGGACTGCAGTCGAACACCGACCTCGCGGCTCAGGTCCTCCGAAGCGGTGTCCTCCGTGGCCACGCCACGCCACGCCGCGTCGTCCACCATTTCGGTGTGAGCCGGTGTCTCGGTGCTCATCGGGGACACTCGATCTCTGCTGGTTGGGCGATGAAGGTGAGTTCAGCGTCTTCATCGACCTGGTGATCCAAGGTGCTCAGCAGATCTCGATAGGCCGGCACGGTGGCCAGCAGCTCTGAATGGGTGCCGACGGCAGCTATTCGGCCGTCGGCCAAGAGTGCGACCTGGTCGGCCATCATGACCGTCGAGGCGCGATGGGCGATCATCAGAGCGGTGGTGCTGCTCAACACATTGCGCAGGGCAGATTCGACGGCTGATTCGGTATGGATATCAAGAGCTGACAATGGATCATCCAGCACCAGAACCCGCGGACTACCAATAACGGCGCGCGCGAGCGCCAGGCGTTGACGCTGTCCGCCGGACAGACTCATTCCCTGCTCGCCGATCCGGGTATCCAGCCCCCATGGCAGATCGTGGACGAAGTCGGCCTGCGCCACGGAGAGCGCTTGCAGCACATCCTCCTCGGTGCTGTCCGGTCGGCCGAGTGTGACATTCTCCCGGACGCTGGCCGAAAACAGAGTCGGCTCCTCGAAGGCCACCGACACCGCTGTCCGCAGGTCCGCCAGGCTCAGGTCTCGGATATCGACGCCGTCGATCAGGATTCGCCCGCCGGTGATGTCGTACATCCGGTTCATCAGCGAACTCACGGTGGTCTTCCCGGAGCCGGTGCCGCCGACCACTGCCACTGTCTGGCCCGGGCGAAGGTGCAGGTTAATACCCCGGAGCAGATCGGGTCGGTGGTCCTGTGCGTCCGCGAAGCGGAAATGGACATCCTCGAAGATCACCTCACCGGAGTTCGAATCTCTGGCCGGCAATGGTTTCGGGGTGCTGGGTGAGGTGACGGTAACTTCGGCGTCCATCACCTCGAAGAACCGTGCGGAAGCGGCGGCCGCGTCGTTCGTCATGGCCAGCAGCCATCCGATCGAGTCGACCGGCCAGCGAAGCATCACCGCGATGGAGAAGAACGCGACAAGTGTTCCAGCCGTAAGGGTGCCATCAGCGATCAGGTGAACGCCGTAGAACATCGCCAGTCCAATGGCAATTTCTGGCAGCAGGGTGATTACCGACCACAGTACCGCAATGACCCGAACTTTGGCCAGTTCGGTGGAGCGTAATTCGCCCGCCTGGGCCAGGAATGCTCTTCCCAGGTGCGCGGACCGGCCGAAGGACTTCAGAATCCGGATACCCAGCACGGACTCTTCGACGGTGGTGGCCAGATCGCCAACCTGGTCCTGACTTCGGCGGGCCAGAACCTGATACTTCACCTCGTACAAGAAGCACAGCACCACCAGGGGTAATGCCAGCCCGACGAAGATCACACCGAGTTGCCATGCCAGGTTGAGCAGGATGATGACACCGACCACAAAGGTCCCGAGATTGACGATCAAGAAGACCAGGCAGAATGCGATGAAACGACGGATGGTTGCCAAGTCGGACACGGCTCGAGACAGCAGCTGGCCGGAAGACCACCGATCGTGGAACACCACCGGAAGCTCCTGCAGACGTTGATAGATGTCTGCCCGCATCTTGGCTTCGATGCGCATGGTCGGCCGGGTCGACAGCACACGACGTACCCCGAACAACGCCGCCTCGAAGGTACCCAGGGCAACGATGATGGCCCCCGGTGCCCAGAGGGCGCTCAGGTCCTTGTTGGTGATCGGGCCATCGATGATCTGTTGGATGAACAGCGGAATCAGCAGCCCGCAAATGGTGGCTGTCAATGCGGCCAGCGCGGAGCCGGCCAGCGAGAATCGCGCCGGGCGAATATAGGGGATCAACCGCTTCAGGCTGGCGATTGTCGTGGGTGTGGTCGCTTTCGCAGCTATCTTTTGGGTGGCCACATCCAGCTTCGGCGAGCGAGCATCCGATCGCGGCCGATCAGCTGGTTTCGGGAGGGCTGAAGCTTCGGTGCGGGTAACTGTGGTGCCGCCGTTGGACGGTGTTGCATTTGCCATAACAATTCGAGGCTACTGGCGTATACCGACAACCCTCAAACTGTTTAACCGGCGGTCGGCTCAGAAAGAAGCCTCTCAGCGGTTGGACGAGCGAACACCGAGCAAAACGTCTTCCCACGACGGCATGGCCGGTCGGGCGGGGCGTTTGCCGGGCTTGGCTGCTTCCTTGGGGGACTCGGGTGCACTCTTCGAAGCGGTCGCGGACTGTTGTGCCGCTTCGGGTTTCGTTGTGATGAGCGGTTGCGAAGCCCGCGCCAGCGCCGCGGACATCTTGGTCTGAGCCGGGCGAGACCCGGCAACGGCATGAGAGGCGTCGACAGCCTCTGCGGAGGTCGGCTCGAGCAGAACGCTCGGTGCAGCTACCTTCGCCGGATCCGAGGTCAGAACCAGGGGGTTCGGTGTGGGTCTCGGATTCGGGGTTTCTTCGACGATGGCTTCGCGCACGGTGCGCAGGGGCCGGGGCGCCGGATCCATCAATTCGGTGGCACTGTCATCAGCTGCTGCCAGCGACCCGCCGGCGGTACCCGGGGTGAAGGTCCAGCGGGCCGCATTTTCACTTCGTCCCACCTTCCACACCAGTTTCAGCATCCAGCCGGCGCCGTCCTCGCGGTAGGCATCCCAGCTCAAGGGTCCAGAATGCCCCCGGGCATGCAGAATCTCGGTGACCATGGCCTCGATGCTGCGGTCGGCCAGCACGCCGCCGGTGATCGGGCGAGCTCGCCGGGCTTGATCGGCGATCGCGCCGCGTTCCATCAGAACCGGATAAGCGAACCGCTCCACCCTGGCCGGATCACAGGCAGCCAGAGCTGCCACCTGCTCGATGGAGGCACCGGCTCGCACCTTCGCCTGAATTTCTCGAGGACGCAGTTGTGGTTCCATTTCGATCTCCAGTTGGCCGAGTCGGCTGACGTCCCCGCGGGCCGCGGCGCGCAGTCGTTCGTCTGCGGGGATCGCGTACTGATCACCCGATTCCGGTTCCTCGCACACCAGGTTTGCGCCGTCCTCGGCCATACCGAGCACTCGGAGCGCGCGCATGGTGTCCTCCTCCCGGACCAAAGGCCCAGAACTGCTGAAGTCCCGACGACAATTGCCGCCTTCTGCAATCTAGTGGCGAAACGGGGACGCTCGATTCAGGCGCGCCGACGCGCGGGTGACCGCGATTGCACACCCAGCAACAGCAGGGTGTTTTCTCCCTCCGACCAATCGCGCTGCTCGCGGTCGGAATTGTCATCGCCCGCCCTGAGGTGCAGATGCCGGCCACCACGAGTTTTGCCTCCAGTGGGGAGATTCGCTGGGACTCAGCAGCGCCAACTACACCGGCGCCGCCGTGCAGGCCGCGGCTGACAGTGTCGGGGAGACCACGATCATTTCCCGCACCGGTGGTGCCCCCACGCTGGCCATCGGGATGGTTGACATCCTGCACAACATCATCAGCGGCGATGGGATGAAAGCGTTCTGGTATC
>JBBSUU010000306.1:0-4475 GCA_038234115.1 Mycobacteriales bacterium | reverse complement strand
GTGGTGACCGTGCGACGAAGACGTTCGACGTCCAGACCGGAGGCTGTGGTGTGGGCCGCCAGGTTGACCGAACCCAGGTTGCAGACAGCGGTCTCGTCCTTGGAGGTGTTCAGGGTGATCTCGGTGCACAGATTCGAGGAGTGAACAACGCCGACATGCTGCTGCGGCGAACGCAGGTTGCACGGATCCTTGAAAGTGATCCACGGGTGTCCGGTCTCGAACAACATCGTGAGCATCTTGCGCCAGAGATCCACTGCCTTGATCTGGCGGTAGACACCGATCTCGCCGCGAACAGCCTTGGCCTCGTACTCGGCATACTTGTCGGAGAATGCCAGGCCGTAGGTGTCGTGCAGATCCGGCACCTCATCCGGGGAGAACAGGGTCCAGACACCGTTGGACTCAACACGGCGCAGGAATTCGTCCGGCACCCAGTTGGCGGTGTTCAGGTCGTGGGTGCGGCGCCGCTCGTCGCCGGTGTTCTTGCGCAGGTCGAGGAATTCCTCGACGTCGATGTGCCATGTCTCCAGGTAGGCGCAGACAGCGCCCTTTCGCTTGCCGCCCTGATTAACGGCCACAGCGGTGTCATTGGCGATCTTGAGGAACGGCACTACTCCGGAGGAGGAACCGTTGGTGCCCTTGATGTGTGCGCCGATGCCGCGGACCGGGGTCCAGTCGTTGCCCAGGCCACCGGAGAACTTGGCCAGCAGCGCGTTGTTCTTGATCGACTGGAAAATGTCGTCCAGGTCGTCATCGACGGTCGTCAGGAAGCAACTGGACAATTGTGGACGGGTGGTGCCGGCGTTGAACAGCGTCGGAGTCGAGCACATGAAGTCGAAACTCGAGATGAGTTGGTAGAACTCGATTGCTCGCTCTTCACGCTGCACCTCACGGATCGCCAGACCCATCGCCACCCGCATGAAGAAAGCCTGCGGCAGTTCGTATCGGGTCTCGCGGTGGTGGATGAAGTACCGGTCGTACAGGGTCTGCAGACCGAGGAAGGTGAACTGGCCGTCGCGTTCGCTGTCGATAGCTTGACCGAGGCGGGTCAGATCGAATTCGGCCAGCAGCGGGTCGAGCTGACCCAGCTTGATGCCCTGCTTGATGTAATCGCCCAGGTAGTTCGGGTAGATCTTGGCCATGTCCTTGGCACTGGCCTGGCGAGGGGAGCCGGACAGGTAGGTCAAAGCCTCGGTACGCAGGGTGTCGTTCAGCAACCGGGAAGCTACGAAGGAGTAGTTCGGCTCGGTCTCGACGAGGGCGCGGGCCGCCATGATCGGGGCCAGTCCGAGTTCCTTGGCACTGATGCCGTCGTACAGGTTGGAGGAAGTGCCGGAGTAGACAGCATCGGCACTGACATCGATCAGGCCTTCGCAGGCCTCGTCGATAATGGTGCGCAGGCGGGCGGTGTCCAGCGGCAGGCGGCTACCGTCAGCGGCGACAACTGTCAGGGAGGTCTCGGCGATGCTGACGCCGGAGTTGTCGGCCAGCAGCCGCTCCTCGCGGGAACGGCGGTGCTCCTCGCGGTACAGGATGTAGGAGCGGGCAACCTTGGCGTGCCCGCCGCGCATCAGGGCAAGTTCGACCTGGTCCTGGACATCTTCCAGGTTGACGTGTCGCTCAATGCCGTGGCGCTGCGCGAGCGTGCTGGATACCTGCTCTGTGAGCTCGGAGACCAGAGCGCGAAGTCGGGACGAGGTGCCGGCAGAGTCGCCCTCGACCGCGATGAAAGCTTTCGTGATGGCAACGGCGATACGGCCGGTATCAAAGGGAGCAGTGGAACCATTGCGACGAACAACGGTCATCCCGGTCGGCAGTTTCTCGTTGTTGCCGGTTCGGTCGACGGAATCGCGACCGGTGTTGTCACCCGGGTAGTTGTCGTTGGTACCGACGTTGCTGACGTCAGCGGTGGTCACATGCGGAGCCATGCTCTCTCCTCGCGAGCTCGAAACCGTGTTGGCGAGGGCGGCTGGATCAGGGCTCGCATCCAATGAATTTCTCATGGGACGAGTGTGCATCGCACCCCCGACAGTCACCTTGCCGCGCGCGTGACCGGGAGGCCGCACACGCTCAAACCTGAAATGAAAACGACATAGCTCCGCCCACAGCGATCCAGCAGAATTTTCGGTGGATGGAAAGTTTGTCGCAGTCGTGAACCAGATTTCATGGCTCCCACCCGTCCCAGGCCCAGTCGAAACGCTCCGGTGTTCGATGAACACCTGGTGCGAGATCGCTGCTACTGAAAAGCAGGACTTCCAATATCCAGACAGTACATCTTGGGGTCGATGAACTACAAGACCCCTAGATAATGGGGTCGGCGTGTCGCAGGGCCTCTAGAATCGTTCAACACTGCGTCCACCATCCATCCACCGGCAGTCCACATCCGGGCGGCCCGTCGCGTACTGGTCGTAGCTGCAGGTTCGATATTTCAACCGCTGTTTCACCAACAGAACCGATGCAAATTGTGGATACATCCAGCTATCCCTGCACAATCGAGTAAACCCGGGTCATTTAAGGTCAGGGCTGCGTATTGCCGATCCTGGCCGCGCCTCCCCCAGCTAAGGAGCGAGAAACGTGACGTTTCCAACCGCCCTGCCCGACACTCGTACGCCGGATCCACGGCAGGCCCCTCCAGTGCGCTGGGGGATCTTGGCCCCAGGTTGGATCGCCCGGAGCTTTGTCGGGGCGGTTCGCAAACACACTCAGCAGCGGGTCGTGGCCGTGGGTTCCCGGTCCAGTGAGCGAGCGACTTCTTTTGCAGCTGAATTCGACATCCCCCACGCACACGGAAGCTACGAGGAACTGGTCTCCGACCCGGCGGTCGACGTTATTTATATAGCCAGCCCACATTCGGAGCACCACCAGCAGGCGCTGATGGCGATCGCGGCGGGTAAGCATGTACTGATAGAAAAAGCTTTCACGCAAACCGCAGGCCAGGCGCAGGAGGTTGTCACCGCGGCCGCGGCGGCAGGTGTTTTGGTCCAAGAGGCCATGTGGACCCGTTTCCTGCCCGGAATGGATGTTGTGCGCCAACTCCTGGCGGCCGGCGCGTTGGGCGATGTGACGACGGTGGCTGCTGATCACGGACAATATTTTGACGAGGATCCGCAGTTCCGCCTGTTCAACCCAAATTTGGCCGGCGGCGCCCTGCTGGATCTGGGAATCTATCCGCTCTCGTTCGCCTCCTTCGCAATCGGCACCCCGGACTCCGTGACGGCGGTCGGCAAGAAAGCCTTCACCGGTGTCGACGGCCAGGTCACCGCCGTTCTCAGCAGGACCGACGGCGCCCAAGCCGTGATCAATACCACCCTGTTTGCCAAAACACCGACCACAGCCAGTATCTCGGGCACGTTGGCTCGCATTGAGATCCCCGGCGACTTCTATGCGCCGCAGCCGATCACCCTCATCTCGCGCGATGGCGACCGATTGACCTGGGACCAGAACGTGATTCACGGTCATGAGGGACTCTGCTTCCAAGCAGCGCAAGTCGCACGGCTGATTACCGCCGGCGCAACCGAGTCCGAGCAGTTGCCACCCGCAGAGACCGTGTCGATTTTACGAACGATCGATGAAATCCGGCGCCAGCTCGGTGTGGAGCTTCCGGGCGACTAGTGGTTGTCTCGCAGTTCTGAGCCGGCGGAAACTTCAACCTGCAACATTCGGTCGGCGTGCGCTCTGGCGATGGCGCGCAGGGCGGTCTCGGGTTCTTCACCACGACGCCCGGCTTCATAGGCGAGCCGGAAGATCTGTTCGGCGCTCGAATTGCCCCTCGGCAACTCCGCATCGATCCCGAACTTACGAGCACGAGCTCCCAGTTTGCCGGCGAGCGCCGTGGCAGGCGCTGCCATTGCGACTCCGGCCAACGCCGAGGACCGACCGCGCTCGGCCTTCTTCAGTTCTTCCCAGCGTTCCTGTTGGTCGGCAGCAGAATCCAGCCGTTCGCCATCTGCGAAAACATGAGGATGTCGACTGATCAGCTTGGCGACCAGGGAATTGGCAACGTCATCGATATCAAATCCGGATTCAGCATTCTCTGCGGCGATCCTGGCGTGAAACAGGACCTGGAGTAGGACATCACCGAGCTCCTCCTGGATGGCCGCGCGATCCCCATCCTCGATGGCCTGGACAAGCTCGTAGCACTCTTCCACCAGATAACGAACCAACGACTCATGGGTCTGATCGGCATCCCAGGGGCACCCGCCGGGGGAACGGAGTCGGTCCATTACGGCGACTGCTTCCTGCAATGCCGGGCTGGTGCTGGGAGCGACCGGTTTCTGATCTGTCATGGCATTACTATCGCAGCACTATTCTTGCACCCAGGCTCATGCCGACCTCACTCGAGTCCGCCAGCGCAGCTGAATCCGTAGTACGCCCGCGGCGGCCAGGACACCCAGTGTTGCCCCGGTTACATTGGCCAGAACGTCAGCAACCGAAGCAACCCGATCTGACAAGAAAAAGTGCTGAAAACTTTCCACTCC
>JBBSUU010000305.1:0-4475 GCA_038234115.1 Mycobacteriales bacterium | reverse complement strand
TCCGGTAGAACTTTGGTGGCACTAACGGCTATTTACAAAGGCGCCGTTATCCTTTTGGTCAACCGCATTTCAAATTGTCACAGGCCGACCGCTGCGTCATTCCGGGTGCAATTCCGTTGGGTTTCCGCTGAGTTTCCGCACCTTTGATTTGCTTTCTGATTCTTCCGGACGAGGAAGCAGCTGGGAGGTGTGGAAATGCCAACCGTCGGTCGCTCCTCGGGCGCAACGGTAGATCAATCGGTGTCGATATTGAAAACAGGGCGCTCGCCGGCGGCCGGTTTGCTGTTGACATGCCCTCGAAGGGCTCCTTAGTGTTGGCCGAATCTAGTGGTCAGACCAGTCATCTGGGTTACCCGAGTGATGGATGATCTGAACAAGTGAAGGAATCCGATGTCGAACTCAGCCGAACAGTCCGGGCGGCCTGCCGCCCTGCCCGCCACCGAATTGGTCCGCCGGTACCGCAGTGGTGACCTGGACCCGGTCGAGGTCTGTGCGGATGTGCTGGCCGTCATCGCAGCCAAAGAACCGGTTCTGAATGCGCTTTACCTTCGCGATGATGAAGCAGCGCTGCGCGATGCGCGGGCGAGCAGCTTGCGGTGGCGCGCCGGTGCGCCGGCCGGACCCATCGACGGTGTTCCCATGACTTTGAAGGAAAATATTTCCAGGGCGGGCCTTCCGATGCCGTCCGGCACTGCGGCCGGATCCCCGGTGGTTCCGACACACAATGCGCCCATCACGGATCGCGTTGTGGCGGCCGGCGCCGTGGTGCTGGGTTCGACCACCATGCCAGACTGGGGCATGCTCTCCTCCGGAGTGTCCAGCCTGCATGGCATTTCACGCAGTCCCTGGAATCCGGAGCTGACCACCGGTGGCTCGAGCGCCGGCGCCGGCGCCGCAGCCGCCGGTGGATATGGTCCGCTGCACGTCGGTACCGATATCGGGGGATCGATTCGACTTCCCGGGACCTGGCTCGGGCTGGCCACTCTGAAGCCGAGTAACGGTCGAGTTCCGCTGCACGCGCCGTATTTCGGCCGGGCAGCCGGACCGATGGCGCGAACAGTGGCCGACCTGGCACTGTTGATGCAGGTGATCGCCCAGCCGGATGATCGGGACTGGACCCAGTTGCCGGCAGCCGAGATCCCCTGGATGGAAATGAATCTCCCGCTGACCGGGCTTCGAATCGGCTGGCATGTGAAGGCCGGCGCCGGTTTTGACGCAGATCCGGAGATTGCGGCGGCCGTGGTCGGGGCGGCCCAGCTGTTTTCCGGCTCAGGTGCCCAGGTAGCGCAGATCGAGCCGTTCATCGATCAGCAGCTGCTCGACGATCTGGATCTGTTCTGGCGAGTGCGTTCGTGGCGGACCTTCGCCGCCCTCCCGGAAGCGGAGAAGGAAAAGGTGCTGCCGTTCATCGTGCAGTGGGTTTCCGGCGCCGCCGATACGTCCGGGACAAGATTGATGGAGTGCTACGAATCCACCACGAAGATGGCGGCGCGGACGGTAGCGGCTACCGCGGCCTTTGACATCATACTTTCCCCGGTGGCGCCGATGGCGGCGTTCGCGGCTGCAGATCCGATGCCATGGGGCAGCGCTGACCTGGGCATGCAGCACATCGCCTTCACCGCGCCCTACAACATCTCAGAGCAGCCCGCAGCCACGGTGAACTGCGGTTTCACTTCCGATGGTCGAACCATTGGGCTGCAGTTGGCCGGTCGGCGCTTCACCGATCACCTGGTTCTGCAGGCGGCGCAGTGGTATGAAACGCACCGAGGTGCGGCGGCAACTCCGCGCTGGCCGATCTGACCTTCCTTCGGAAGGTAATGACATCAGCTGCTGTCGATCAGGGTCAGCGGTGTGGATTCCGAGCATGCAGGGGAAGGCGGACGTCATGATGACCGGGTCACCTCATTTCGGCGCTGTGCGTCGGTCCAGAGCATACGAGGGCATTGTCGAGCAGATCGAAGAAGCGCTTCGCACCGGTGCACTACGACCCGGCGATCGCCTGCCCAGCGAACGGGAGATGGTCCAACAGTTCTCGGTAAGTCGCCCGACCGTCCGCGAAGCCATGCGGGTGCTGGAGAGCTCGGGTCTGGTGGCCTCGCGCCCGGGTGACCCTCGGGGACCGCTCATCACCCCGTATTCCTCGGCCGAACTGCAGAAGTCGATGACGCGATTGGCCAACCTGGACACCATCAGTCGGCTCGAATTGTTGCAGTTCCGCGTCACCATGGAAGGTTCGGCCTGCCGGCTGGCTGCCGTACACCGCACCGAGGAGGAATTGGTGGTCATGCGGTGGGCAGCGCATCGGCTGCAGGAGATCGCTGACGGTGGGGAGGGTTGTTTCGGCCGCGCTGTCATGGACTATCACGCTTCCATCCGGCGGGCCGCGCGAAACAAACTGATCGAGGTGTGCGGCAATGTGGTCGCCGAAGTGATGGGCGAGGTGATCGACTCCCGACTGCTCCGCGATCCGGGTCGCAAGAAGCGGTTACAGCGCTCAGCCGGTCACGCGCAACTCATCATCGACGCCATTGCCGCCCACAAGGGTCCAGTGGCAGCGGAGCTGGCCCGTTCCGGCATCGTCGAGTACTACGTCGGCGATCTGAATGCTGATGAGCGGGCTCAACTGGCGGAGTACATGTCCGTCAACTGAGCGCGATCACCTGCGGTCGTGAGGGGTGGCTGTCAGGGATGCAGCACTGCCGCCAGTTGGCTGTTGATGGTGCTGCCCAAGTCGAGGGCGTGCTGCCCGTCGCCCGGCTCGGCACCGCCATCGGCAACGATTCGATCCGCCACCCGGCGACCCACCTCCGCCGTGGTCGCGCCCATAGCCGGGCCGGCCGGTCCCGGCAATTGTCCGAGCACCGCAACCGCCGCTGATTCCAGGGCGCCGGCAGCGGCCGGTTCGCCGAGACTGGAAAGCATCATCGCCGCCGAGAGCAGGGCGCCGATCGGGTTTGCCCAACCCTTGCCGGCAATATCCGGGGCGCTGCCGTGGATAGGCTCGAACATGCTGGGGGCGTTGCCATCCAGGTTGAGATTGGCGCTGGCCGAGACGCCGAGGCCGCCCTGGATCATGGCGCCGAGGTCGGTGATGATGTCGCCGAAAAGGTTATCGGTGACAACCACATCGAAGCGACCGGGGGTCAGCGGCAGATGGAAGCACATGGCGTCGGCATGGACGTACTCAACCTCGACCTCGGGGTAGCTGACAGCGATCGCATCCACCGTCTGTTGCCACAGTTCACCGGCGTGTACCAGGACATTTTTCTTGTGGCACAGGGTGAGTCGCCGGCGGCGCTGCATGGCGAGTCGGAAGGCGAAGTCGACAACCCGGCTGATGCCGAACGCGGTGTTCACGCTGTCCTGGGTGGCGACCGCGAATGGGGTACCGGCCAGCGTGGTGGAACCGCCGCCCACATACGACCCTTCGGTGTTCTCCCGGACGATGATCAAATCACAGTTCTCCGGGGTGACGCCCTTCATCGGCGACTCAACTCCCGGATAGAGCCGAACCGGTCGTACATTGGCAGCCTGCGCAAAGGCAAGACGCATCTTGAGAATGACGCCAACCTCCAACAGCCCGGGTTTGACCGACGGGTCGCCCATGGCCCCGAAGAACACCGCATCGTGCTGTCGGAGCGCAGCCAGGGCGGCTGGGGTCAGCAGTTCACCGGTGGCATTGAAATGCGCTGCACCCAAACCATATTCGGTGAACTCGAGGTCGAAGTCGAATCTTTGCGCCAGGGCCAGCAGAGCCGGCCGGCTGGCATCTATGACTTCCGGCCCGATGCCATCACCGGGAACTACGGCAATGCTGTGGGTCCGGCGGGCATTGGTGCTGGTATTCATGCTGGTACCACTCTCGCTCGGGTTACGCGGCTGGTGGGGATATAGGATAACTGGTCAGACCAGCAATGTCAGAGGTGTCGATGCTGGTTTCATCTTTGCGGAAGGCCGATGATGCCCCACTTTGAACCGCCCTATCCCGCCGGGTTGCCCATCGGCCGCGGCTGGACCCAAACTTCGGAATCCACGACCGTGCTCTTCCCGTTCGATGGCACCGAGGTTGCGAGTGCGCCGCTGGGAACCGTTGAACTGGCCCTGGCGGCCATCGATGCTGCCGTCGCTGTGGCCGCCGCCGGAGCAACGCTGACGTCCGGCCTCAGGCGGGCCGTTCTGGTCGACATCGAGCGGGCCATCAGCGCGAACGCCGAGCAATTGCAAAACATTCTGGTGCTGGAAACCGGAAAACCTCTGGTGGATTGTCGCACCGAGGTGGCCCGCACGATTACCACCTGGGCGGCGGCAGCTGACGAGGTGTCGCACATCCATGGGGAGACCGTACCCGTCGATCTGCAGGCCGGCGGCCAGGGCATGATCGGCTATTGGACCAGGCGGCCGGCCGGCCCGGTGCTTGGCATCGCCGGGTTCAATTACCCGCTGCTGTTGGCCACCCACAAGATCGCTCCCGCGCT
>JBBSUU010000304.1:0-4500 GCA_038234115.1 Mycobacteriales bacterium | reverse complement strand
GGACAGATCATTCGCCGATGTGTGGTCGGCGCTGGGAGGCGAGCTCAAACCATCCCTCGATATCGTCATCAGCGCGCCGACGAGTACCGGTCAGCGCTACGTCGCGGCTCCACCGGTGACATCGCCGGGGACAGTCTCGATGTCGGGTCTTGGTGATTGGCCGCCACCAGACACTCGCCGTGGCCGCCTTCCCGCCGACGGTGGACCGGCCCGCCGGCGCCGATCCGGATTGAGCCAGCGCGGCGACACCTCGTGACCGGTATCGCGACTGATTTCGGTGTGCATTACCTGCTGGGTCGGGTCGGATTGATCGAGGATCGAGTCCGAGCTCTTATTGCCCAGCGCCGGCAGGATGATCCGGCTCCGGATGATCCTTTTCGTGGGCTCTACCTCACAGAAGAAGCAATTCAGCGGGTCCTCACCTCGGCACCGGCGGCGCCGACTTCCGACCGAGGGCAACTGAAACTCATCGAGAGCGGTGCGGATGAAGCCGAAGCTGCCGGGGCGCAGATCCGGCTCCGAGACCTGACCCGTCGAATCGGTCTGACCGAGTTGGAACTGGAGATTCTCCTGATCGCCCTGGTCCCGGATCTGGATTCTCGGTTCGAGAGACTGTACGGCTATCTGAATGACGACGTCACCCGTCGCCGCGCCACCATCGGATTGACCCTGGCGCTGACGGAGAGTTCGCCCAGTTCGGCCTGGGCGCGCTCTCGGCTGGCGCCCGGTTCCGCCGTGGTTGATCAGGGGCTGGTTCTCATCGAAGATCCCGATCGGCCATTTCTGACCCGCTCGCTGCGGGTCCCGGATCGTCTCACCGCGCACCTGCTGGGTGATGACACCTTGGACAACTCGCTTTGTGGGCTCGTTGTGCAGTGCCCGGCAGCGGATCCGGCAGACGCGAGCAACCTGGCGCGGGCCATTCTGACCGGTCATGATCTGGTCTATGTCCGGGAGAGCGTCACCGGCACCGGGGCGGCGATGGGGGTAGCGGCGCTGAAACTGGCGGGACTGCAGGCACTCTGCGTTGACCTGGGTCGGTTGGCAGCGCAGCGGGACGCAGCTCAGATCGTCCGGACGCTGGGCCGGGAGGCACTTCTGACCAAATCCGGGTTGGTGGCCGCCATGATCGAACCCCTACTGGCAGCGCATCCAGAGGCACTTCGACTACTGACCGAAATGGCCGTGCCGGTCATCCTGATCGGGAGTGGTACCTGGGACCCCCAGTGGGCGGCCCAGACCCCGCTGATCACCGAAGCCAGAACGCCGACACCCGCCGACCGCACCACCTGGTGGAATCAGGAATTGGGTCACCCATCGATGGAAACAACCGGTGACGGAGCCGGAGATACCGGTAGCGGTAGCGGTATCGATGTCAGAGCCGTGACCGCACACTTCGTCCTTGGACCCCAGCAAATTTCGCGCGCGGTCGCCGCTGCCCGCGCGGCCACCAGCCTGACCGGCGGCAGCCTCACCGCAGATGGATTGCGTCGTGGGGCCAGGGCGCAGAACGCTGCCGGGTTGGAACGTCTTGCCCGTCGAATCGAACCTCAGGTTGGTTGGGCCGACGTGGTGCTTCCGGCGGCAGCCCTTCGACAGTTGCACGAATTGGCGGCGCGGGCCCGCCACCGCGACCAGGTTCTCGATGAATGGAACATGCGGCCCGGTGGCGGGCGCGGAAATAGCGTAACGGCGTTGTTTGCCGGCGACTCCGGGACCGGCAAGACAATGTCCGCCGAGGTAATAGCCGGCGAATTGGGTCTCGACCTGTACACCGTAAATCTGGCGACCGTGGTGGATAAATACGTGGGGGAGACGGAGAAGAATCTGGAACGCATTTTCGCCGAGGCAGGTGGGGTCAACGCTGTCATTCTCTTCGATGAGGCCGATGCTATTTTTGGGAAGCGGAGTGAGGTCCGGGATGCCCATGACCGCTATGCCAATATCGAGAGCGCCTACCTGTTGCAACGAATGGAGACATTTTCCGGGCTGGCAATCCTGTCGACCAATCTGCGCTCGAATATCGACGAGGCATTCACCCGACGGTTGGACACCATCATCGATTTTCCGTCACCCGATGAGAACGCCCGATTGGCGCTGTGGCGCCGATGTCTGGCGCCGCCGTTGCCTTGCGCGGACGATCTGGACCTCGAATTTTGCGCCCGGGCGTTTGAGCTGTCCGGCGGAAACATCCGATCTGTCGGCATTACCGCGGCCTATCTGGCAGCCGGTTCGGGTGGGAGAATTACAATGGCCCAACTGATTTCGGCCGTACAGCAGGAATATCGGAAGCTGGGCAGACTCATTCTGGAGCGGGAATTCGGTCCACATCTGATCCGAGCCGCATCGAGTTGACGCTGGTGGTGCTATCGGCGTCTGAGTAGGCCACCGATGAATCCCAGCACACAACCAAGCAGCACAGCAACGGCCCCGATCAGTGGCGATGCCGAAACTCCCGAAACTGCAAGGGCCACCACAAACCCGACGATCACGACAGCGCCCAGTAACGAGGCGGCCCTGGTGAGCCGTCCCTTTCCGGTCAGTCCGAGAATAGCCACCAGTGCGAGGACGGCGATCACCGCGCCGACGGAGAGGAGCGGCGCAATTTGCTCCATCAGGTTCAACCGAAAGTTGAATGTCTGCTCCAGTTGCGGCAGATTCCAGTCCAAGCCGTCGGACTGATCTCGCCCACTGACCCACGGAAGAAATACGCCGATCATCATGGTCAAACCGCCGACGAGAGTGAATAGCAGCCAGCCGATCGGTGCCCGGGCGGGCGCTTCCTGGACGAGGCTTCCCGCTGCGGATACCTCGCGATAACCATCTGATGCCAGGACGGTCAGCTGCCGGGTAATCTCCTGTCCAGCAGCAGGTCTCGGTGCTGCTACCCGAACCTGAGCAGTGGCCAGTTGCCCGGGGCCGATGTCGAGTACCGCGGGCGTGATGGTGAAACCGATGACGTTCTCCGGATCATCACCGCCCAGGAAGACCCGGACCTGATGGTGGCCGGATCGATTATCCACCACTGCCTGAAAGAACCCGATGCGGCCGTCCGGACTTCGAGCGATCGTGGGATCCAATCTGATCGACACCGCCTCAATTGCCGGCGCCGAAGTGGTGATGATCATGGTGCCGGTCGCTTCCACGGTCTTGATTCCATCGGTCCCGATGATGGTGAGCTGCCGGGTGATCTCCTGGTTCGGTTCCGGCAGCGGCGCGATGGCACGGATCTGTGCGGTGGCCGCACCGCCGGCCGGTACTTCGAGAATATCCGGGTGGCAGGTGAAATGGATAGCTCTTTCAGGATCCTGACCCCAAAGCTCCAGTCGGACCGGCCGAGCGCCATCGCGGTTGTCGGCCAATAAGAGAAATTGTCCGCTGCCTTGATCTCTGAGCCGCACAATCGCCGGGTCCAGTTTCATCGTGACCTGCGAAATGGCCGGCGGCGAGGAGATTTGGAGGAACGTTGCGGTAGTGGAGAATTCGGCTTTGCCGTCCACACCATGCAGGGTGAGCTGCCGGCTCAGCTCCGTTCCTGGCACCGGAGCGGCACCCCGAACCCGGACCTGGGTCCAGATCTGGCGGCCGGGCGGAACATCGAGCACCGACGGTGCAAAGGAAAACTGCAACGACCGCTCCGGATCTGAAGCAGACAGACCACCTCGAACCCACCGGCTGCCGCCCCGATTGTCGATCACCGCAGAAAACACGCCGGTATCGCTGTCCACCACGCGGATCACCCCCGGTTCGACCCGGATTGAAATCGGGGCGTCCACTACCAGAGCCGCCCCTGACTGGACCAGGGTGCCGGTCGTGGGGAATATCCGGGCGCCGGCGGTCCCGGTGATGGTGAAGCCCCGCTAGAGCGATTGACCGGGCTCCGGGGCCGGTGCGCGCAACCGGATCCGGCAACCCGCCTGCGTGCCCGGTGGAACATCCAACACGGGCGGGGTGAAGGTAAAGGTGATGCCCCTTTCGGGATCACTACCTGAGAAGACAACCTTCAGCGGGCCGTTACCAGCCCGATTATCGACGAGGGCTTGACAGACCCCATCAATGCCGGGGCGAGGCCGGATCAGGCTGGGCTCCAGTCGCACATCGACCGGGGACTCGATAATGGGCACCGTGATGTCCAACCAGGTCTGAAACCCGACAGCGGCATTTGCTCGCGACCGAACCCAGATCGGCAGTCGCACGCTCTGGGCGAAAACCAACGGCCCACGCGGAATATTCATCGTCAGCGGGACCTTTTCCGCCGTCCCGGGCAGCAATCTGACCTCGGGGGCGCCCACCTGCAGCCACTGGGGTCCCCGATCGATGGAGACGGAGTAGGCGTCGACGACCCGGGAGAGATTGAAGATGTGCACTTCGATGGAAACCGGATCACCGCCGGGCACCAGGGTGATCTCCCGCTGCTCCACCAGAACCTTCAGACCGGCCGGCGGCAGCAGGACGGTGGCACCAGGATCTCCGGGCGACGGTGCGGGTGGGTCGGTCGGT